>CALLKH010000063.1 GCA_938008425.1 uncultured Planctomycetaceae bacterium
TGCGCACACATCCAAAAATCTGTCTCGGGACGACGGAACGATGTCGAGGAATCTTCACCGGGCCGGGACAGCCCGGCTCTGAACGGCATCGTCATCCGACGCGCTTACCTGAGTGTTCAGAGAGGACTCCGGATTCCGCCAAAACCCTGATTCTTCGGGGCCGCCGCGCAACTCTTCCTTCCGCAACGTCCTGAATACGCCAATCCCATGCGAGTTTCTCAAAGCAGTCTCTTCGGATAATATGGACGATTCGTAATCGTCCGAACGGATGACGATCGGACATTTCATCCACCGACGTCGCGGCTGAAAAGGCAGTTAAGCAGCCGTGGCACCCACGATTGAGACGCGTTTCATGAGCGACAACAGCTTCATCACCATCGTTTCAGGCCTCCCCCGCAGCGGCACCTCCATGATGATGTCCATGCTGGAGGCCGGCGGCGTGCCCGTTTTGGCGGACGGCATCCGCACCGCCGATGAGGACAACCCAAAGGGCTACTACGAATTCGAGCGGGTGAAGAAGATCAAGGAAGACAAGGGCTGGATCCCCGATGCGAAGGGCAAGGTTGTCAAGATGATCTCGCAGCTGCTGCTCGATCTGCCCGAGAGCGCCGCGGAGTACAAGGTCATCTTCATGCGGCGGAACATCCTGGAGATTCTCGCCTCGCAGAAGCAGATGATGATTCGCCGCGGCACCTACAAGGAGGGCGGGCCGAGCGACGACGAGATGTCGAAGCTCCTGCTTCAGCACGTCGACGTCGTTCTGAAGAAAATGGGCCTGCGGGAGGATGTCGATCTCATCGAGGTCGACTACAACGCCCTCCTGACGGGCGATCAGACCTGCATCCCGCGAATCAACCAGCTCCTCGGCGGAACACTCAACACCGGCGCGATGTCGGCCGTGGTGGATAAGAACCTGTACAGGCAGCGCAAGGACTGAATGGGCGGCTGGCGTTCCCGCCGTCCTCGGCCCAGCGGTCGGATACATCGCAGTGGTCATCGCAGAAAAAACCGTCGGTGCGACGTTTGAGCGACTCAAGGAGCGCGTGGGTGATCTTGTGCCCACCTTTGAGCTGCTCATCAAGGCTGAGCTGATTCACAAGATCAATCGGCTCAAGGCCGAACGCAACGCCATCATACTCGGCCACAACTACATGGAGCCCGCCCTTTATCATGGTGTGGCGGATCATGTCGGCGATTCGCTCGAGTTGAGCCGCATCGCCGCGAAGGCCGACGCCGACACGATCATCTTCTGCGGCGTGCGTTTCATGGCGGAGACGGCGAAGATTCTCTCTCCGGAGAAGACCGTCCTGCTTCCCTCGATGAATGCCGGATGTTCCCTCGCCGCCGGCATCACCGCCGATGATGTCCGACAGCTCAAGCTGCGATTCCCCGGCATGCCCGTGATCAGTTACGTGAACACCTACGCCGATGTAAAGGCCGAGAGCCACGCCTGCTGCACGTCGAGCAACGCCGCGGCCGTCGTGGAATCATTCAACTCCGATGCCGTCATCTTTCTGCCCGACGAATTCCTGGCCGGAAACGTCGCCCGCGAGACCGGCCGGCAGATCATCTTTCCCGACTCCACATCCGGCGTCCCGGTGGCCGGCGCGGGCGGTAACCTCGCACGGATCATGGTCGGCTGGCGCGGACGCTGCGAAGTCCACGAACAGTTCACCGTGGACGACATTCGCAACGTTCGCGAGTCGCATCCCGAGGCCGTGATCGTCGCGCATCCCGAGTGCCCGCCCGAAGTCGTTGAAGCGTCGGACTTTTCCGGCAGCACATCGGCGATGATCCGCTACGTCAGGGAGTCCGGGAAGAAGCAGTTCCTGCTGCTCACCGAGTGCAGCATGGGCGACAACATCTGCGCCGAATCTCCGGACAAGGAATTGCTGCGACTCTGCAGTATTCGATGCCCGCACATGCAGCAGATCACGCTCCAGGACACGCTGGCTTCGCTGGAGCAGAACATTCACGTCATCGATGTACCCCGGGATGTCGCGGCCAGGGCACGTGTCGCCCTCGACCGCATGATTGCCGTCGGCCCGACCGGCCGAAAGGACTGACGCCCGGCAAACTTCGCCCCGCCTGCACACCGGGGGCGCCGTTCAGGTTTCCAGCCCGATCCGGAGATCCCCGTCCCGGCACGACAACTCGATGTGTCGCCGCCATGCCGCATCATCCGGCGACGGATAATCCTCCCGATAGTGCACGCCCCGCGATTCAGGCCGGTATCGTGCCGCCGACGCGATCGCCATCGCGGTCGTGATGATGTTTGACGTTTCAAAGGCCAATCGCGATGGTGCCGCCCCATTCATCAGGCGCCACGAATCTTCCAGAATGACCTGCAACTCGCCCAGCCCGCGATCACTCCGAATGATTCCCGCCTTCTCCCACATCGCAACGCGAACACGGCCTCGAATCTTCAATACGTCGGCCGAATCGCCCGGCTCACCACGCCCCGGTTTAACCGGCTGCCCCCCCGGCGGCAATTCGCCCGAACCCAGCCGGGCCCGCTCTCCCCCGACCCCGCCCGGCAGTTCATTCACCGCTGACCGCCCGCAAACATCCCCGAGCACCAGCGCCTCGAGAAGCGAGTTGCTCGCCAGCCGGTTCGCCCCGTGCATCCCCGAACTCGCAGCTTCCCCGCATGCATACAACCCCGCCAGCGACGTTCGACCGCCCTCATCGACCTTCAGTCCGCCGATCATGTAGTGTGCCGCCGGCCGGACCGGAATCGGCGTCGATGACGGGAAGATGCCGTGTTCGATGCACACGGACCGGATGTTCGGAAAGCGGCGCTCCAGGAACCCCTCGGGCCAGTGGGTCACATCGAGAAGCACGGCTTCACCGCCGCTGCGTGCCAGTTCCGTGAAAATCGCCCGGCTCACCACGTCGCGCGGCGCCAGTTCACCGTCGGGATGGTAGTCGGGCATGAACCTGTGCCCGTCTCGATTCCGCAGCAGCGCGCCCTCGCCGCGAAGGGCCTCGCTCATGAGCGGCAGCGGCTCAGCCCCCACGTGCAACGCCGTCGGATGAAACTGCACGAATTCCATGTCGCGCAGAACGACGCCGGCACGAAGCGCCATGGCGGCGCCGTCCGACGTCGCGCCCGGGGGGTTCGTCGTATGGCGGTAGACTTCCCCGGCGCCGCCCGTGGCGAGAATCACTGCCCCGGCCTGAATCACGACGGGCGCCCCATCCGCCGCCAACGCCGTGACACCCACACATTGTTCGCCGCGCGTGACCAGATCCACTACGAAGTGATGCTCAAGCACCCGGATGTTCGCCGCCTCGCGCGCCGCGTCACTCAGGACGGCGCTCAACTCAAGCCCCGTCGCGTCGCCGCGCGCGTGAAGCACGCGCGATCGCGAATGCCCGCCCTCGCGGGTCCGGGCCAGTTCCCCGCCGGTCCGGTCGAACGCCACGCCCCGTTGAATCAGCCATTCGATCGCCCCCGGCGCCATGCGAATGATCCGCTCGACCACCGCCCGATCCGCGAGCCCGCACGCCACGCGCAACGTGTCCTCGACGTGGGCCCCCGGGTCCTCTGGATCCGGCGCCGGCGCCGCAATGCCCCCCTGCGCATAGAACGTGTTGGAATCGTGCAACCCGCCCTTGCAGACCAGCAGCACCTGCGCCGACTCCGCTGCTGCCAGCGCGGCACACAGACCCGCGATACCGGAACCCAGAACGAGCACGTCACACGTCCACGTCGCCGCGTCGCTCAGCCCGGGCAAGCTCAAATATCGGGGAATCTTCACGCAGATCCAAATGAACAGATCGAAACCGCCGGCCATGCCGGCCGCGCGACAATTCTGCCCCGGCGCCAAACGGGACGCCTACGCATCGGGAAACAGCGAGGGCGATACGCCGATTTCGACGATGCTGCACGCCACGATCGGATCCAGGCCCAGCCGCCGCCCTTCTTCGATCAATTCATCGCTCTCCGCCCCGGGATTCACGATGAACTCGCCGGGCTTGACGGCCGCAATATCTGCCAGCGACTTGACACCGATTTGGGGCGGCAGATAGATCGTCACGCGATCGAGCGGAACCGGAATCTCGGCGAGGCTCGTGTACGCCTTGAGCCCCTCGATCTCGCCGCCCTTGGGATTGACCGGGTACACTTCCCACCCCTGCTTCAGATGGGCCCGGACGGACTTGTTGCTGTACTTGTTGCGGTCGGCCGACGCCCCGATGATCGCCACGGTCTTCTTGTCACTCATGTTGTGCTCCATGTCTCACTGTTTCAGGGGAATGATAGGCGTTTTATCGGATGTTGGCGAACTTGAACCGGCCCGCGTTTTCGGTCGATGAGAATAGAGTCGGATGAGCGCCTCCAGGGCGATGCCCCATTCGACGGCGAGCGCATCGACGCCTGTGTCAGACGTCGCGCTGAGGCGAAACACGACCCACTCTATGGCCATCTCCTCCGTATCCAGCGCCGACTTCTCGCTCAACCGCATCATTGCGGCCGCGTCGGGATCGTCCGTCGGCCGGACGACCGGGACGAGCTGCTGTGACGACGCATCGAAGGTTGAAGCGATTCGAAAGGGGCCGATCGGGAAGACTCAACTGAGCGAAACCGAGCGACTCGACGTGGAGAAGGCGATCCAGGAATCAACACTCGCACTGACAGGCCAACGTCAAAGCCCCGACGCCGCAGCTCGCGCCAGCGCCACGGCCTCGGCGTTTCTTCAGCTTGCGAAGTCAGTCACCACGCCGGCCGCCGGCCAGTTTGTCGACGCCTTCGCATAATCCGCCCTTACGAAATTGCCCGACTTGGGTCGACGACGAGGCGAGACGTTTCTCAGCGTCGAGACCTCATCGTTTTGCCGCCGCCCGACAGGGCGACGGTGAACGCGGGAGACGCCAGGCAGAGCCGAGCGACTCTCTCATAAGAAGCAACACTGGCTCAGTAAGTGGTTCGCCCATCGGCGGGCGTTTCCAGAATTGAATGCCACCTCGCGGTCACCCTGCCCCTTCGGGGCTGGGCTAAACGAAGACGCAATCGAAGGCCGTAACGAATTCGAGTATGACGGCGCAATCCCGGGCGAAGCGGGATTCAGATGATTTCCTTCTCCGCATCTTCCCCGCGTGACGTCTCGATCATGTGCCACAGCCGGTTCGTCACCGTGTCGATGCCGTCGCCGCTGACTGCTGAGATCGGCAGCACCTCGCATCCGATCGCCTCGGCGAACGCCTTCAGCTCCGGCGCGTCCTCCTCGATCGACAGGTCCATCTTGTTCGCGACGACCAGCTCCGGTTTGCCCGCGAGCACTTCGCTGTACTTCTGCAATTCGCCTCGAATGATCCTGTAAGCCTCCAGCGGCGACGGATTGCCCTCGACCGGAAACAGGTCCACAAGGTGCAGAATCACGCGCGTGCGTTCGATGTGCCGCAGAAACGTGTCGCCCAAACCCGTGCCCTCGTGCGCGCCTTCGATCAGACCCGGCACGTCCGCCACCACGAATCGACGGTAGCCGGACAGCGCCACGATGCCGAGGTTCGGCACCAGCGTCGTAAACGGATAGTCCGCGATCTTCGGCCGCGCCCTTGAAACGCGCGAGAGCAGCGTGCTCTTGCCGGCGTTGGGCAGGCCGACGATGCCGACATCCGCCAGAAGCTTGAGCTCAAGCCGCAGCCATCGCTCTTCGCTGGCGCCGCCGTGCTCGAACTCCCGCGGCGTCTGGTGCGTGGATGTCGCGAAGGAGGCATTGCCCCGACCGCCGCGACCACCCTTGGCGACGCAGAGCCGTTCACCCGGCTCGGTCATGTCGCGAAGCAGCAGGCTTGAGTCCCGGTCATAGACCAGCGTGCCCGGCGGCACCTTCACGACCTGGTCGGCCCCCGCCTTACCGTAGCGATTGCTGCCCTCGCCGGGATGGCCGTTGGGCGCGGTCCAGTGGTGATGGCCGACGAAATCGACGAGCGTGTTGCGCTGCGGATCGACCTCGAGAAAGACGCTGCCGCCGTCGCCACCGTCGCCGCCGTCGGGACCGCCCTTGGGCACGTACTTCTCGCGCCGGAAGCTCACGCAGCCGTCACCGCCGCGGCCCGACCTCACACAGATTTCAGCCTGATCGATGAAGAGCATATGAAATGAAGAGCGCACCGAGGCATTCAGTCATGCATCGGTGCGCTGAAAAATGCGGACCAACCCCGCGCCCGATCGGGCGACGGGTTTATTAAGTCAGTTTGACGCCGCGGCCGCCGGCTCGATCGAAATCTTTCGACCCTTGAAGACCAGCTTGCCGTCTCGCAGCGCGAAGAGGGTGTCGTCGCGGCCGATGCCGACGTACATGCCCGGCTTGTACACCGTGCCGCACTGCCGGGCGATGATCGTGCCGATGGTCACCGTCTCGCCGTCGTATCGCTTGAGGCCGCGGAACTGCGGATTGGAGTCGCGACCGTTTCGTGTGGAGCCCTGCCCCTTTTTATGTGCCATGTTGAAAACCTCTGTTCCGTCGCTTCGTCACCAACTGTTGAAGAAACCGGGGGACTTTCACCGGTCTCCATTCGCCGGGGCTCGCCGCTCTCGCGGCGCCGCCGTCAGCGCATCACCCATTCCATTCGGCCCAGCGAGGGCTCGGCCGCCAATCGTGTTCGCTCGTCTCCCGGAAGAACGTAGGGAATCGCGAGCGTCTTGCGCAGAACGAAGACCGGCGTGTTCTTGTCCGACACCGGCTTCTTCGCGTCATAGGCCGGATTGGGCTTGCTTTCCTGCTCGCCCGACAGGCCGCTGAAGTAAATCGTGAACTTGTTCACGCGGGGATCCATTTCCTTGAACACCGCCACCGCCGTCAGGGCGTTGTCCTTGCCCTGGCGCAGCTTGCCGATCGCATCGACCGGGTGCGTCAGGAACGGATGCGTCTTCGCGTGAAGATTCTTGATCGCCTCGAAGATCTTCTTGTCCAGACCGACGATCGAATGATCCAGCGTCAGGCTCGCCGCCTTGTCGGCCATCTGAGCGGCCTGATCCTCGGGCACTTCGCTGTCGACCTCGCTCACCCGGACGATCTCCGGATGAAAATCGACGTCCTCCGGCGTGTTGTTCACGACGGTGTAGAGCATGTACCAATAGACCTGCTTGCCGGACGTCGTCTCGACGAGAATCCGCTGCGGAACACTCGGCTCGCACTGCAATTCCCACGCGACACGAACCGGGCTCGGCTCCGGCGCCGCCCATACGACCTGCAACGCTCCCGCACCCAGGGCGCTCAAGATCAATCCCGATATCATGGCGGTTCGCTTCACGGCAATTCCTCACTCAACACTCCAGGAGCGATCGCGACGCCGCGCGAGACGACCGCGCAACAGCCCTTGGATAAGCCCAACCATCCTATCGCGCTCATGCGATCTGTCAATAATCTCCGACTGTCCATAACTTTCGGCCGCGGCGAATGTTGTGGTCCGCATGGAGGGGCGGATCGGCCGTCGGCCGGCTTCAGGCGAGTTCTACACACCGAATTATGCCGGATCGAAGGGCCAAACTCAACCAACCCCGCACATTTCCTCGGATCTCAGTCCGGTCTCGCTGCACCGACCAGCCCATTCTCGGACGACGGGTCCGGACCGAATACCGCGCGGCAGACCCATCCGTCCGCTAAACTCAGGGTCTGATTGAATGACGCGATGGGACGCCGAGCCGCGAGGCGTTGATCGAACGCCCCGGCCGACGAACTTGGAGGACGCCCCGATGAGATTTCACCTGAGACTGACTCACATGGCCGTCGCCTCGGCGGCGGTGTTGGCTTTCACGACAGCCGTGCGGGCATGGGATGAGGACGGCCACGCGATCGTCACACACCTCGCGATCGATGCGCTGCCCGCCGACATGCCGGACTGGCTGAAGACACCCGAAGCCCGCGCGAGAATGGTCTATCTTTCGTCGGAGCCGGATCGCTGGCGCGGCCAGAATCACAACGTGCTCGACCACATCAACGGCCCGGATCATTACATCGACGAGGAGATGCTCCACCCCTACGGGCTCTCACTCAAAACGCTTCCTCGTTTTCGCACGCAATACACCGACATCATGGCGACGCAGCGGGCGCTGCACCCCGAGAAGTTTCCCGACAAGTCGGACCCGAAGAAGCCCGATCGCGACTACACGCGCCTCAGCCCCGGACTCCTGCCGTATCGAATCGCGGAGCTTCAGTGGCAACTCGCCGCCGGATGGACGCAGCTCAAGACCTACGAGGCGCACCGCGACAAGGTCACCGACGCCATGATCGCCAACGCCCGAGAGAACATCATCTACACCATGGGCATCATGAGCCATTTCGTCGGCGACGGCTCGCAGCCGCTTCACATCACCCTGCACCATCACGGCTGGATCGGCGAAAACCCCAAGGGCTACACGACGGACCCGAAATTTCACGCCTACATCGATGGCGGCGTGATCGACCACCATCAAATCAACTACGACGCCCTCAAGGACCGCGCCAGGCCGCGCCGAAAAATGACGCCGGACACCTACTGGCCGGACATTTGCGGCTACCTCTATGAAACGTTTGAACTCGTCGAACCGTTGTACGCACTCGAAAAGTCAGGCGAGCTCAAGCAGGACAAGGGCAAGGCGTTCATCGAAGACCGATTGCTCGAAGGCGGCGCGGCACTGGCCGGCGCGTGGACGGCCGGATTCCAGGCCGCAAGGATCGATGATTTTCGCGTGAAACGGCTCATGTCATCGGACGGCCGCGAGCCGGGCCGGGCGCCGAAGCCGGTCAAGGAAGAAAAGAAAGCCGCATCGGCCCGCTGACGCCGCGCGACGAAACCCGATATGGCCCGAGCTTCCTTTCGAAAGCGGGACGATGCCCGCCCCATGCGGGCATCCAAAGGCGAGCCCGCACGCGGCGCGGCGCGCGATCGAGATCGACCGCTCTGGATTGCTGCCTACGTCGTGACACTCGCCGGCGCCGGCGCGGCAGTCGCGGCGTATCGATCGATCGGCGGAGCCGGCTTCCCGCTTGACGATTCCTGGATTCATCTCGCCTTCGCCGACAATCTCGCCCGTGGCGACGGCTTCGGCATCAACGGCGGCCAGCCGACGCCCGGCGCGACGTCGCCTCTCTGGGTCGTTCTGCTGGCCATCGGAAATCTCTTCGGCGGTGGACACGACATCTGGCCCCGCTCGCTCGGAACGGCCTGTCTCGCGGCCTGCGGCATACTCGGCGTTTCCTTGTGCCGACGTCTCGGCTTACATGCAGAGGACAATCGAGTTGCGCCGATCCTCGCTGCCGTCTGTGGACTCTCGGTCGTCACGTGCTTTCCCCTCGTCTGGAGCGCCGCCGGGGCGATGGAGCCGCCGCTGTTTGGCGCCATGCTCCTCGGCACGATGCTCGCCCTGTCGCACAAGGGCGATGGTTCGCTGAAGACCGCCGCGATTTGGGGCGTCTCTGCGGGACTGACCGCAAACGCCCGGCCTGAGGGTCTGCTGATCATTCCGCTCGCGGCCGCCGCTGATCTTCTGCTTGGCCGCGGCGAACCGCGGCTGCGACTGAAGCGTGCGGCACTCGGTGTGCTCGTTGCCGTCGCGCTGACACTTCCCTACATCCTCTTCTGCCTCTCGACCACCGGCCGGCCGTTTCCGAACACCTACTACGCCAAAACGCTCAGCACGCGAACGACGCTGCCCGATCCGGCGTACGTTGTCGAACTCGTCGGCCTCGCGTGTCAGCTCGCCGCTGAGCCGATGGTCGGAGCGCTACTGGTATTCGGGGCCATTGCTCTCTGGTTGAAATCCCGCGACGCCGCCGCGCCGGCGGCGGGACTGGCGTTTGCGATCATTCTGCCGCTCTCCTACGCCACCATGGAGCGATCAATGCTCTTCGCCGGCGGCGCGGGCAATCTCGGCCGTTACCTTTATCCCATGTTTCCGCCGCTTATCGTGCTCTCCTTCGCCGCGCTTGGCGCGATCGCACAGAAGCTCAACGCCAATGGATCGCGAATGTGGACGCCCAGAGCCGCCCTGCTGCTCGCCGTCATCGCCGTCGCGAGCGGCATCTATCGCACCGCGCGATTCTCCGAAACCTATCGCATGAATGTGCGGGAAATCGACGAGATGCACGTTCAGATGGCGGCAATCCTGAACGAGCGCCTGCCCGCGGGGGCGCTGGTGGCCGCCAACGATGTCGGCGCGCTGGCCTGCCTCACCGATCTTCGCGTCCTCGATCTGGTCGGCATTATTTCAACCGAGACGCTGGATATCCTGCGCCCGAAAAACGGAACCCCGCCGACCGATCCCGACGCCGCACTCTTCGAACTCATGATTCAGACCCGGCCCGACGCCATCGTGATTTTCCGCGACTGGTACCCCGGCCTCTATGCGCGCCTTCGACCCGGACTCCATTACATCACCGAAGTCACGCTTCAGGAAAGATTCACCGCCGGCGGCGACCGGCTCGAAGCTTACTCGATCGACTGGAGCCGCCTCGAACGCCCCGCGCCATAACTACTCGACCGGCTTCGCAACCGATGCACCCATGTAATGCGACTTCAGTCTCGCCACCTGCTTCGTAAACTCTTCCCGCGCCTCAGGCTCGTAAAACGCCCCCGGTAGATTCGTCGATCGCGAAGAGCCGACGTGCTGGATGAATTGAAAATCACTCGAGAACTTCACCCAGCCCACGAGCTGCCAGGGAACCCACTCTTCCCCGCCCGCATTTCGCACAAAGATGCCGGCCGGCGAGAGCGCGACGCATCGGCCTATCTGCTTCGATCGATTCTGCCGCACGAACGTCGGAATGAGCCACGACAGGAACAGGAGAACCGCCCCGAGCGATACGAGGTGAACCACCCCCGCCGCCCGCCAGCGAAAGACCGGCATGATGAGATAGACAATGGCCGCCACGCAAATGATTGGCAGCGCGTAGTCCATCCATGCGAATCGCGACGGCGGCTCGCGCCAGACGCGCGTGTTCTCGTCGTACGCAAAACCGCACTCGGGGCAGCGATGCGGCGGCGGAAGCCCGGTCAGCGCGTAACTGCAAACGGGACATGTCGTCGGCGGACATTCGCTCATCCTGATTCAGCCTCTCCATTCAGACTCCGGCATGATACCATCCCGCCAGCGAAGACCGCACGTCACCCGGCCCCACGGGTGACGACGCGCTGATTCGATCAGGTACAATGGCGAAGTCCGCCCCGTCGGCGGCGCGGATGCATCCGTCGCGGAGCACATCACCGAATGCGGAAGACCCTCTCACGATTCACGACATGGCTGTCGGACTGGCGGCGGTTCACCGCGCTGCTTGTCCTCGTCTTCATTCTGCGCGGGCTGTTCGTCCTCTCGGTATTCCCGCCCTTCGAGGGGTGGGACGAGTACCAGCACATCGCCTACGTGGAATACTACCTCGAGAAAGGCGAAGCGCCCGTGCTGCACAAGAGCGAGGTGCCGAAATCGCTCTATCCCGATCTCGTACGCTATCCCCACTGCCAGTCGGCCGTCGATCAGATTCGCCGGGTCGGTGCCCTCACCTACGAGCAATTCTGGAACGCCGAGACGCCGCCGACCGTGTTGCCCAACGCCCCGGCGATTCCGCTCTACCAGGCCCAGCACGCCTCGCTCTATTACCGCTGCGTCGCACCGCTCTACGCGGGTCTCAAGTCCACCGGCGGATTCCTCGCCGCCATCACTGGGCTCAGGCTGCTGAATCTGCTGTTCGGCGCTGCGGCCGTCGGTGTCGCGCTCTGGGCGCTCGGACGAATCATGAAACCGGGCGCCGGCCGATACATCGCCGGGCTTCTCGTCGCCACGCAACCGCTGTTCCTCATGAACTGCACGCGCGTCGCAAATGATGCGCTGGCCGTTCTATTCGGAACCATCGTCGTCGCCCTGATACTGCTTCCCGTCAAGCGGCCGTCGACGATGGCCACCCTCGTCGTCGGAATCGCCCTCGGGCTGGGAACCCTTGCGAAGACCATCACGCTCGGCCTCGCGCCCTTTGTGCTCTTTGTCCTCGTTTATGCCGTTTGGAAAAAGGACGCCAGCGTCCGGCAGGTCGTGACGCGTGCGGCGATCTGCTTCGGTGTCGCCACAGCGATCACCTTCTCTTATTTCAGTTCGAATCTCCGCGAGTTCGGAATGCTCTCCCCGATGCAGGAAGCGGTGAAGAATCGCACGGCAGGACGCGGCGCCTCTGACCTTGTGCGCGCCGCCACCGAGATCGACTGGTTCCGGCTGTTGCAGTCGCGGTACCTGCGCCATTCCCTCTGGTCCAGCGGATGGTCGCTGCATCCGCCGGGCTGGCGCCTGCTCGGGATCGATCGGCTGCTGTTGAAATCGCACGAATACCTGATCTGGACCGCCGTCGCGGGCGGACTCTTCCTGCTGAGCCGCAAACGCCGCGAGGCTGCCCGCCTCTTCGAAAAGCCGGGCACGTCGCTCAAGATCGTCCTGCTCTGGGCCGGCGTGACCGCTGCGCTCAGCTTTCACGCCCTGCACACCCATCTCGCCCTGCCGAACGTCGCGACCAACAGCTGGTACGCGGCCGTCATCTTCCCGTGGATGCTCGCGCTCCTCGTCCAGGGGCTCGCCGGATTTCCGCGACGGGAGATCTTTCACGCCGCCGGTGGCCTGCTGCTCCTCGTCTTCGTAACGACGGAGACCTACGGCGTCATGGGTGACATGGTTCGGACATTCACCGGAGAATCATGGGGAGCCGTCGCCCG
>CALLKH010000064.1 GCA_938008425.1 uncultured Planctomycetaceae bacterium
TTCCGCCTCCTGAACCGCTCGAAGGGCCCGGCCGTCCGCGGCCCTCGTGCCCAGGCCGATCGCAAGCTCTACCGCCGGCACATGCAGGCGACGCTCGGCGTTTACCCAAACCTCACCATCATCGCCGCCGAAGCCGACGATCTGATCATCCGTGAGGGCAGGGCGACCGGCGTCGTCACGAAGGACGGCCGCACCTTCCAGACCGGCGCCGTGGTCCTGACGACCGGCACCTTCCTCCGCGGCCTGATCCACATGGGTGAGCGCAAGATCCCCGCCGGCCGCGTCGGTGAGGCCCCCGCCATGGGTCTCTCGAAAACACTCGAGCAACTGGGCCTCACCTTGGGCCGCCTCAAGACCGGAACGCCCCCACGTCTCGACGGCCGCACCATCGACTGGGCCGCCCTCGAGATGCAGCCCGGCGATGACCCGCCGACCCCGTTCTCGTTCCTGACCGACTGCATCACCAACCCGCAGGTTCAATGCGGCATCACCGGCACCACCCCGGCGACCCACGCGATCATCAAAGCGAACCTGCACCGCGCCCCGATGTACTCAGGGCAAATTGAAGGCACCGGCCCCCGCTACTGCCCGTCGATCGAAGACAAGGTCGTCCGCTTCGATGAGCGGGACCACCACCAAATCTTCCTCGAGCCCGAAGGCCTCGACGACGACACCGTCTACCCGAACGGCATCTCGACCTCGCTGCCCGAAGACGTTCAGCTCGCACTCCTCGCCACCATCCCGGGCCTCGAGAGGGTGACAATGGTCCGCCCGGGCTACGCGATCGAGTACGACTACGTCGACCCCCGCGAACTCAAACCCACGCTCGAATTGAAGAAGCTCGATGGCCTCTTCCTCGCCGGCCAAATCAACGGCACGACGGGCTATGAGGAAGCGGGCGCGCAAGGCCTCGTCGCCGGCCTCAACGCAGCGCGCCGTGCAAGCGGCGCCGACGGCATCATCTTCGATCGCGCCACGAGCTATCTCGGTGTGATGATCGACGACTTGGTCACGAAGGGCGTGAGTGAGCCCTATCGCATGTTCACCTCGCGCGCCGAGTATCGCCTCACGCTTCGTGCCGACAACGCCGATCAACGCCTCACACCGCTCGGCATCGAAGCGGGCTGCGTTGGTCTGAATCGTCGCCAAAAATTCGAATCCAAAATGCGCACGTTGTGCGACTCCCGTGCGCGCCTCGAACACTTGACGATCACCCCCGCCGCCGCGAAGCGCGACGGCATCCACCTGAACCAAGACGGCCAACGCCGCTCGGCCTTGGCACTGCTCGCGCATCCGCAAGCGGGCAGGGCAGCCGTGACCCGTCTCTGGCCCGAGGTCGCTGAGCTTGGGCCCGACGTCCTCGATCAGCTCGAAGCCGATGCCCTCTACGCCGGCTACCTCGATCGCCAAGCTGCCGATATCGCAGCCTTCCGCCGGGATGAGCAGCTCGCGCTGCCGCCGGACCTCGACTTCGCCGACGTGCCCGGCCTCTCGACGGAAATCGTTCAGCGCCTCTCCCGGATCCGGCCGGCAACCCTGGGGCAGGCAGGCCGAATCGAGGGCGTGACCCCCGCGGCGTTGACCGCCCTGATTCTACGCCTGAAGACCCGCTCGCCCCGGCAAGTCGCGTGAGTGCAACAGGCGGCCCCTCAATCACCTACAGTCCTCTTGACTTCGCGCGCGACTCACAAGTCACACGTGAAACGCTGAGTCTCGTAAGTACCTACGCCGACCTTCTGCGCGATTGGAATCAGCGCCTGAACCTGGTCGCCGAATCGACTCTGCCTGACATCTGGCGCCGCCACATGTGGGACTCCGCCCAACTCGCTCCCCTGGTCCCTGAGGGGGCCAAGACCGTCGTCGATTTAGGCAGCGGCGCAGGCTTCCCAGGCTTGGTTTTGGCCCTCCTGTTGAGAGACCGAGGGGTGACCGTGCACCTCGTCGAATCGATCCAAAAAAAGTGCCGGTTCCTCGAAGCCGTGATTGCCGCAACCGGGGCCCCCGCGCGGGTCCACAACGCCCGGGCCGAGGACGTCAAAAGCCTCAAGGCCGACGTCGTGACTGCCCGTGCCGTCGCCCCCTTGGAGCGCTTGTTCCCGCTCGCCTACCCCTTCTTCGGCAGGGCCACGGTGGGGCTGTTTCTCAAGGGGAGATCACTCAACGACGAATTGACCGCTGCAACCAAATCCTGGCACCTTACCGCAACCCCCATCCCGAGCCGGTCGGACCCCTCGGGATTCGTATTGCGAGTGACAGGATTAACCCCTTGGCGGAAGGCCCCGAAACCGTCCTAGAGCCGCGCCGTAGCGGCCGGCTGGACAAGACGCGCGTCATCGTCATCGCCAACCAGAAAGGCGGCGTGGGCAAGACCACGACCGCGATCAATTTGGGCACGGCGCTGGCCGCCGTCGGCAAGGCGATCCTCGTCCTCGACGTCGACCCCCAGGGCAACGCCTCGACCGGCCTCGGCATCTCGAAACATCAACGCGGCGTGTCGATCTACGAAGTGATGATCGGCCACGCGCCGCTGCACGAAGCGATCGTGCCGACGCAGATCCCGGGTCTGCATGTCGTGCCCGCGACGTCCGAACTCGCCGGCGCCGAGATGGAACTCGTCGGCGTCCCGCGCCGCTCGTTTCGCCTGCGCGACGCGATCGACGCCTACATGCACAAAGTGGCCGGACCGGTCGAGAAATCGGACTCGACGGCCGTTTCGATCGATGTGAATAAATTCACAGCCTATGATTATATTCTCATCGACTGTCCGCCGTCGCTGAACCTGCTCACGATCAACGCGATGACCGCGGCGCATGGGTTGCTCGTGCCGTTGCAGTGCGAGTTCTTCGCCCTCGAAGGCTTGAGCCAGCTTCTGCGCACCATCGATCTTGTTCGCGGCAGCCTCAATCCCGCGCTCGAGATTCAGGGTGTCGTTCTCACAATGTTCGACAAGCGCAACAACCTGTCCGAACAGGTCGCGACCGACGTGCGCCAGCATTTGGGCGAGAAGGTCTATCAGACAATCATTCCAAGGAATGTACGCATTTCGGAGGCCCCGAGTCACGGCCTGCCGGCGCTGCTCTACGACCTGAAGAGCGCGGGGAGCCAAGCTTACATCAAGCTGGCGGGTGAACTCATTCAACGCGAAAAGTCTCGTAAGGCAGCATGACCCCGGTAAAGAAAACCAGCTTCTCGGGCCTCGGCCGCGGCCTCTCGGCGCTCTTGGGAGAGGTCGAAAGCGAAGTCCTGGCCGCAAGCACCAACCCCAACCTACAGCCCGCCCAGCAGGCGCCGGGCGCCCCCGCCGAGGCGCGCGCCCCGCGCATGTTGCCGATCGCGCTCTTGAAGCCGAACCCGTTCCAGCCGCGCGAACATTTCGAACCGGAAGCCCTCGAAGAACTCGCAAGCTCGATCCGCGACAAGGGCATCATCCAGCCGATCGTCGTGCGCCCCGTGCCCGGCCAATCGGACGAGTATCAAATCGTCGCCGGCGAGCGCCGCTGGCGCGCGGCGCAGAAGGCGCGCCTGCACGAAGTGCCGGTCGTCATCAGAGCCTTCACCGATGCCGAGGCGCTGGAAGTCGCGCTCATCGAAAACATCCAGCGCGCGGATCTGAACCCGATCGAAGAAGCGCGCGGCTATCGCCAGCTCATCGAAAAATTCGACTACACGCAGGAGGCGCTGGGTCAGGTCATCGGGCGCAGTCGCAGCCACATCGCCAACACCATCCGCCTGCTCCAGCTCCCGCAGACGGTTCAGGACTACATCTACTCGGGCAAGCTCTCCGCCGGCCACGCGCGCACGCTCGTCGGCCACGCCGATCCGGAAGGCATGGCGAAGGAGCTGATCGAAGGGCGGATGAATGTCCGCGAGGCGGAAGAGAAAAGCCGCAAGGCCAAGGGCAAGAAGAAGCGCTCGCACGGCAAGGACGCCGACACCCGCGCGCTCGAGCAGAGCCTGGCAAGCTCACTGGGTTTGAACGTCAACATCGCCCACAAGGGCGACAAAGGCGGCGAACTGAAGATCGCCTACAAGACGCTCGAACAGCTCGACGACATCTGCCGCAAACTCGGCACTGGCACTTAGCCAGCTGCGAGCAATC
>CALLKH010000065.1 GCA_938008425.1 uncultured Planctomycetaceae bacterium
GATTTGGCCGAGGTCTGAAGGATACCCGCCGGGCGCAGACAGGAACACTACGCCATCCAGGGGGCGATAAACGAAGGCCCAGGCAAAGCCCCGCGATACCGGAAGGGACGCGCAAGTCGGCATCGCGCCATCACAATGCGGGTTCAATCCCAAATGGCGCGACGGCGATGAGACTCGCACCAACGACTCGCCTACTGCTTCAACATCTTCCGCAGCACCGTCTGAAGAATGCCGCCGTTGCGGTAGTACTCGATCTCAACCGGCGTATCGATTCGAACCACGGTCTTGAAGGTGATGTCCGCCTTGCCGCCGTTCGGCGCTTTGGCGACGACGGTGAGTTCCTGCCGCGGCTTCAGGGAATCATCGAGCCCCTGGATCGTGAAGATCTCCTCGCCCGTAAGGCCGAGTGTTTCGCGCGTCTGGCCCTCCTTGAACTGAAGCGGCAAAACGCCCATGAACACGAGGTTGCTTCGGTGAATGCGTTCGTAGCTCACCGCGATGGCCGCCTTGATGCAGAGCAGGAACGGTCCCTTGGCCGCCCAGTCGCGTGATGAGCCGGTGCCGTACTCCGCGCCGGCCAATACGACGAGCGGAATCTTCGCCGCCTTGTACTTCACCGAGGCATCGAAAATGCTCATCACCTCGCCGGTCGGCAGATGCTTCGTCACGCCGCCCTCGGTGCCGGGGGCGAGCAGGTTTCGCAGGCGAACATTCGCAAAGGTGCCGCGCGTCATCACGCGGTCGTTGCCGCGCCGCGCTCCGTAGCTGTTGAAATCCTTCGGCTCGACGCCGTTTTCCATCAGGAAGCGACCGGCCGGCCCGTCCTTGGCGATGTTGCCGGCGGGGGAGATGTGATCGGTCGTCACGCTGTCACTGACCATCACGAGCACCCGGGCGTTTTCGATCGGCTGGATCGGCTGCGGATCCGGGCTGAGGTTCTCAAAGAACGGCGGATGCTGAATGTACGTCGACTTCTCGTCCCATTCATAGACGCTGCCTTCGGGAACGGCGATGCGGTTCCACTTTTCGTTGCCGTTGAAGACGTCGCCGTAGCGATGCTTGAACATGTCGGGCGTGATGCACTTGGCCATCTCCGCCTGGATTTCCGCGTTGGTCGGCCAGATGTCGTGCAGATGCACCGGCTTGCCGGCGCGGTCCTCGCCGAGCGGCTCCGTCGTAAGATTGACATCCGTGCGGCCGGCGATCGCATAGGCCACGACGAGCGGCGGCGATGCCAGGAAGTTGGCCTTGACCAGCGGACTCACGCGGCCTTCAAAATTCCGATTGCCGCTGAGCACGCTGGCTGCGACGAGATTGTTCTTGGTCACGACATCCGCGACGGCGTCGGGCAGGGGGCCGCTGTTGCCGATGCAGGTGGTGCAGCCGTAGCCGACGGTGAAGAAGCCGAGCTTGTCGAGGTAGGGCGTCAGGCCGGCCTTGTCGAGATAATCCGTCACCACGCGCGATCCCGGGGCGAGGCTGGTCTTGACGTACGGCTTGACCGTCAGGCCCTTCTCGACCGCCTTCTTGGCGATCAGGCCCGCGGCGATCATTACCGACGGATTGCTGGTGTTGGTGCAACTCGTAATCGCCGCGATGACCACCGAGCCGTGTCCCATCTCGCAGGAATGGCCGTTGTCCTTGTAGGTCACTTTCCGGGCAATGTCATCCGGCTTGAGCTCGAAGCCGCGGCTCTTGATCGGAGCGGCCAGCGACTTCATGAACTCATTCTTGACCTCGCTGAGGCGGATTCGATCCTGCGGCCGCTTGGGACCGGCCAGGCAGGGCTCGACCGTCGAAAGATCAAGATAAATTAAGTCGGTAAAGACCGGGTCGGCCATGCCGTCGGTTCGGAAGAGGCCCTGCTCCTTGCAGTACTTCTCAACGAGATCGATTTCGGCATCGGTGCGGCCGGTGCGCTTCATGTATGCCAGCGTTTCGACATCGATGGGGAAGAAGCCCATCGTCGCGCCGTATTCGGGGGCCATGTTCGCGATGGTGGCGCGATCGGCCAGCGTCAGCTCGGAGAGGCCATCGCCGAAGAACTCGACGAACTTGTTGACGACGCCCTTCTTTCGAAGCATTTCCGTGACTGTGAGGACGAGGTCGGTGGCCGTGGCGCCTTCGGGCATGCGGCCGTTGAGCTTGAAGCCGATGACTTCCGGCATGAGCATGTAAATGGGCTGGCCGAGCATGCACGCCTCGGCCTCGATGCCGCCGACACCCCAGCCGAGCACGCCGAGCCCGTTGATCATCGTGGTGTGGCTGTCGGTTCCGACGAGGGTGTCGGGAATGGCGTGAGTCTTGCCGTCGATCTCGCGCGGAAGCACGGCCTTGGCGAGGTACTCGAGGTTCACCTGGTGAACGATGCCGGTGGCCGGCGGAACGACTCGGAAGCCGTCAAACGCCTGCTGTCCCCATCGAAGGAATTCGTAGCGCTCCTTGTTCCGCGAAAACTCGATGTCCTCATTCAACCCCAGTGCCTGCGACGAGCCGAACACGTCCACCTGAACGGAGTGGTCGATCACGAGGTCCACCGGCACGAGCGGATTAATCTTAGCCGGATCGCCGCCGAGCTTGACCATGGCCGATCGCATGGCGGCCAGATCGACCACCGCGGGCACACCGGTGAAATCCTGAAGCACGACCCGCGCGGGGGTGAACGGGATCTCGTCATCGCCGGGCTTCTCGGCATTCCATGAGGCGAGGCGCTTTACATCGTCTTCATGAACGATGCCGTCGCCGGCGTGCCGGAGGGCGTTCTCGACGAGAATCTTGATGCTGAACGGGAGCTTGCTGATGTGGCCGATGCCCTTGTCCGCGAGCTTACGGAGGCTGAAGAGGGTGACTTCGCCCATCTGGGTCTGGATCGCGTGGCGGGCGTTGAAGGGATCGGGAAAGGTTTGCTGCGTCATGGTTGTCCTTCGTGAGTTTCAAGGGTGCGCGACGTTGAAATGAGATGACTGGCCATCACGATGGGATTATATCCAAGGGGTCAATTTTGTGCAGGGCGCGGCGCGTCGCCCCGGGTAGGATACTGACGCGGCCGGTCGTCGGCCGGAGCCTGACGAATCTCAATATCAGCAAACCTGGTCGAAAAGGAGCAAAGATGAAAAAGGCATGGGTCTTGTCGGTCGCCTTGCTGGCGAGCGGAATGTTGGCGGCTTCGGCCCGGGCGGCTGATCTGGGCGACCCCGCGTCGGCGTTGAGCATCAAGGAATGGGTCAAGGGCGAGGCCGTCGAATACAAGGGCGGCAAGTCGGACAACATCTACGTCGTCGAATTCTGGGCGACCTGGTGCGGTCCCTGTCGCACCAGCATTCCCCACCTGACGGAGCTTCAGGCGAAGTTTAAGGACAAGGGCGTCATTTTCATCGGCGTCAGCGACGAGAGCGCGGACAAGGTCAAGCCGTTCGTGGACAACATGGGCGACAAGATGAATTACCGCGTCGCCGTCGATCCGGATCGCAAAACCCATGACGGCTACATGAAGGCCTACGACCAGCGCGGCATCCCCTCGGCGTTCATCGTGAACAAAGAGGGCAAAGTGGCCTGGGTCGGCCATCCGATGGACAACCTCGAAGAAGCGCTCGAACAGGTGATCGACGGCAAGTACGACCTCGCGAAGGCCAAGAAGGAATTCGCCGAGGAACGGGCCGCCATGGCCAAGATGATGAAGACCGGCGAGACGATGCGGGAGTATTTCGAGATCGTCAAAGATGGCAAGAGGAAGAAGAAGGCTGCGAAGCTTGCCAAGGCCATCATCAAAGACGGCGGTTCAAACCCCATGCTGATGAATCAATTCGCGTGGACGATCCTCACCGAGGAAGACATCAAGCACCGCGACCTTAAGACGGCGCTCAAAGCGGCGAAACTGGCCTACGACGCAACCGA
>CALLKH010000066.1 GCA_938008425.1 uncultured Planctomycetaceae bacterium
TAAAGTGACGGGCGCAGTGTGGGCATCCCATCACACGCCCGACGAGATCGTCGGTGACGGACACCGTTCTCGCACAACAAGGACAATTCACCACGAATGACATCGTCGTACATTCTAACCATGGACATCGATTCGGTGACAAGGTGTCCGGCCGATTCCGGAACGCTAACCACGCCGCGGGTCGAAAGCAATTTTGACCGTCGGCTGTCGAGAACGATTCACCAGCGAGGCCAGCGCCGACCGGTAGTCCGCCAGCGCATACACGCCGACCGGCAGCGCCGACATGTTGAGCCTCCCCTCGGTAATCCACTGGAAAACCAGATCGTAAGTATGAAGCGACCGCCCGCCGACAACCTCAATCTGTCGCCCATTTGCGCCGACGATGTTGAGTTCGTCGAACCAGATCGGCGTCGAATCATGCATGGCAATGCCCGTCGTTCCGACGGCCACCAGCGTGCCGCGGCCGCGCGTCCACATCATGGCGTCCACGAGCCCCGGCGCGTTGCCCGAACATTCATAGACAAGCGCGTAGCCGCCCATCATCGACTGATTGCCCATGCGACCGTCGAGGCGCACCCCGGCGGTATCGGCGGCCACGGCACGATAGCGATCAATGCGCGACGTGCCGCGCGGCAGGCGAATAATCTGGTCGGCACCCATCTGCCTCGCCAGGTCGGCCTGAAATCCATGACGCACGACGGCCGTCACGCGATTGGTGTGACCCAGCGCTCGAATCGCCGCAATAACCCCGAGCGATACGATGCCGCTGCCGTGAACGAGCACCGCCTCCCCGCCCTGCGGTCGGCGTCGGAGGACGGCGTGGGCGGCCGACGCGATCGGATCGACGAGCACCGCATGATCGTCCGGAATCCCATCCGGCACCACATGCAGCTGCGAAACATGGGCGACAAACGTCTCCGACCAGCTTCCGCCCGTTCGCGGATTGAGCCCGAGCAGCGCGCGGGGTGGAAACCCATCACCGCCGGGCGACTCGCAGAGTGACGGAACTCCGGCACCGCAGTTTCGGCACGTCGGATTAATTCCGCGACCGGCACATCCGACGGCCGGATCGGCGCAGACCCGCTGACCGACGCGCCAATCCTTCACGCCCGATCCCACTTCGACGATTTCAGCCACGTTCTCATGCCCCAGCACGGCGGGAAAGGCGGCGTATTGCTGGAGAATGGTGTTGGGGTGATTTCGAAGCGCGACCAGCGCCAGATCGGTCCCGCACACCCCGCCAAGACGCGTGCGAAGCCGGACCCAGTCATCGCCCGGCAGCGCAGGCTCCGGCACGTCGGCCAGCCGAAGTCCGCCCAGCTTCGACAGAAATGCGTTCCTCCAGACCAGGCCTGCCAATTTGCAGGTGATCCATCGGACCGCGGAAAGTTGAAACACAATGGCCTTCATGCTGTGGCGAAGTATACCGCGTCGCAGGATTCAATCACGGCCGGCCCCGAACCACCCACGGCCGCAAGTTCGAAATTCGGCCGAACCGACCAGACCCGACCCCTCGCCACAATCCTCGACGCCGGAGCAGAATCGCCGACCTTTTGCCCGCTACAACGGCCCGGACCGGCAACTTTCGCCGCGTGAATGCTGAACCGGGATACGCCGCGGACGCTCGGACTGCGATCCGCGGTCGGCCCATATCTTCGCTTCAGTCACTCCAGGCGGATGGCCGTTCAAAGTAGGGGTACCTGCGGCCGATTGGCGGCCCCACTTTCACAGGCGTGTCGGCAGCACATCGCCGGAACCGTGACGCTGCCCTAGGAATTTGCCGTGCTGGCCTTATCCCGAAAAGTCATCGCCTATCAGCGCGAGTTCGGCGTGCAGCGAACGATCAAGCATGCCGTTCACCGCCTCGCCGAGAACTGGCACGAGCGGCGCCTCGGTATTCGGTCGGCCGAGTACATCCAGTTGCCGGAACTCGGAATTCACAACAGCCAGTGCAAACCCTATGCCCCCGCTGAACACCGCACGCTGCGCCGAATCATGCGACGACTCGATATCCGGTCGGGGCACGATGTCTTCATCGATTACGGCTCGGGCATGGGGCGCGTCGTCGTCGTGGCGGCGACCTATCCATTCAAGCGCGTGATCGGCGTTGAAATCGCGCCACAGCTTGACGTGGTCGCACGAGAAAACGTCAGACGCGCGTCGCCGCGCCTGAGATGCCGCGACATCGATCTCATCGCGGTGGATGCGAACACCTACAGCCTGCCGAACGACGTCACGGTGGTGTTCATTTACAACTCATTCGTCGGAGACATTCTCTCCAACGTTCTGGGGAACATTAGAAAGTCCCTCGACGAGGCCCCTCGAAAGCTCACACTCGTCTATGCCAACCCGCGCCACTTCGAGAGCGAACTCCGGGCGCGGACCTGGCTGAAAAAACGCGAGGAATTGAAAGCCCCCTACACCGGCCAGAAAGTCTACATCTGCGAAAGCGTCGCCTGACGGCGCGTCCGACTACTCTTCTTCGTCCTCATCACCGGCCGCCGGCTGGACGGGGGCCGACTCCGTCTTCCGCGCCTGTTCGGTCGCCTTCAGAAGCGTCGCCGCCGGGAGGATGAGATACTCCGTGTCATTCCAGTCGGTCTCGCCCGCGTCGAGATGAGACGCCTCCGGCGCATGCGTCACGAAAATCCCCACGAGGCCGCCATCGGTCGCGAACACCGGCATTCCGATGTCGCTGAACAGGCCGCCCGAAGGGGCGTACAAATCCCTCGGCTTCTTGAAGACGCCGCCGACGCGATCCTCAGAGATAACGGCCGCACGGTCGTAGAAATCCGACTTGCGTTCGATCGACAGGATTCGATCGCCCAGCCGAGGATTCGACGCACGCTTGAGATCAACCGTCGCGAATCGTCGTTCGCCGGGCTCCGTGATCTTGAGCCAGATCAGATCAAGCTCGCTGTCGCGGGCCAGCACCTTGGCGGGAAGACCCTCCGTGTCGTCGTCGACCAGAATCTTGATGTCCTTCGGAATCGA
>CALLKH010000067.1 GCA_938008425.1 uncultured Planctomycetaceae bacterium
GAAGTGAGTATGTTCATCCAGAACGTTCATCATTTTCGCGATGAATGTCTCACGGACGAGAAACGCCCTCCGATTGAGCACGTCGCGATCTTCGACGAAGCCCAGCGCGCCTGGACACTTGAAAAGACGCGCAGCTTCATGCGGCAGAAGAAAGGCCGCGAAAATTTCGACTACTCAGAGCCCGAGTTCCTGATCTCCTGCATGGATCGCCAAACCGATTGGGCCGTCATCATCTGCCTCGTCGGAGGCGGGCAGGAAATCAACACGGGCGAGGCGGGAATCAGCGAGTGGATTCACGCCCTTCGCGAACGATACACCGACTGGCGAATCTATCTTTCATCCAAACTCACTGACAGCGAATACGGCGCTGGCGGGATCCTGCACAGGCTCAAATCGCGGCAACATGTCTTTAAAAAGGACGAACTCCACCTGTCCGTCTCGATGCGCAGCTTCCGAGCGGAAAATGTTTCGCGACTTGTGAAGGAACTTCTTGACCTCGATTCCGAGGCGGCAAGTCAAACGCTGAGTCAGGTTTCGTCGAAATACCCGATCGTGCTCACACGAGACCTACGAATTGCGAAAGACTGGCTCAGAGATCAAGCCCGCGGCAATGAACGATATGGCATCGTTGTCTCTTCGGAGGCCCAACGACTCAAGCCCCATGCCATAGACGTCCGAGCCAAGATCGATCCCTGCCAGTGGTTTCTCAACGGCAAGAATGACGTGCGATCCTCGTTCTACCTCGAGGACGTTGCGACCGAATTCCAGGTACAGGGTCTCGAACTCGACTGGGCCTGCGTCACCTGGGATGGAGACTTTCGACACACCATGAAGGGTTGGGAGCACTGGTCATTCTGCGGGACACGATGGAACCGAATTAGAAAAGCAGAACGACAGCTGTACTTGAAAAATGCCTACCGTGTTCTCTTGACCCGCGCTCGCCAGGGAATGGTCATCGTGGTTCCTCCGGGTGAGAAGTCCGACACCACGCGCAAACGGGAATTCTACGATCCGACGTTTGAGTATCTCAAAGGGATCGGATTCCAAACGATCTAGCACTCTTTGCAAATCGCCGGCGATGACAAGTGGGTAGGACCCGTAACGCCACAAGGTTTCCGGGGCTCACAGGAGGCAGGCTGAAGACATGGCGACGCGAAAGGCCGTCGCCATGGCACCCGAAGGCGCCATTATTCTCCATTCTGCACTCTCCTTTCTACATTCTAAACACGCCCACCTTCCGCTCCCCCCACGGCGCATTCAAACTCGCCGACAGCGCCAGCCCCAGCACCATCCGCGTGTCCGCCGGATCGATCACGCCGTCGTCCCAGAGCCGCCCGGTGCTGTAGTACGCGCTCCCCTCGAGCTCGTACTTCTCCAGCGTCGGCCGCTTGAACTCCTCCTCCTCGGCGGGTGACATCGCCTTGCCACCCTTCGCCGCGAGCTGATCCTTCTTCACCGTGAGCAGCACGTTCGCCGCCTGCTCGCCGCCCATCACGCTGATCCGCGCGTTCGGCCACATCCACAGAAACCGCGGCTGGTACGCACGGCCGCACATGCCGTAATTCCCCGCGCCGTACGAGCCGCCGATGATCACCGTGAACTTCGGCACGCTCGCATTCGAGACGGCCGCCACCATCTTCGCCCCGTCCTTGGCGATGCCGCCGGACTCGTACTTGCGCCCGACCATGAATCCGGTGATGTTCTGCAGGAACACGAGCGGCACGCGGCGCACGCTGCACATCTCGACGAAGTGCGCCGCCTTCTGGGCGCTCTCGCTGAAGAGCACGCCGTTGTTCGCCACGATGCCGACCGGGTAGCCGAAGATGTGGGCGAAGCCGGTGACGAGCGTCGCGCCGTAGAGCGCCTTGAACTCGTGCAGGCGGCTGCCATCGACGATGCGGGCGATGACCTCGCGCACGTCGTAGGGCTTTCGAATATCCTTGTTGATGACGCCGTAAATCTCGCGCGGATCGTAGAGCGGCTCCTCGGCCGGCGTCGCGCCGATGTGCGCCCGCGGCCGGGTGTTGAGATTCGCCACGATGCTTCGCGTGATCGCGAGGGCGTCTTCATCGTTGAGGGCGTAATGATCGGCGACGCCGCTCGTCCGGCAATGCACATCCGCGCCGCCGAGATCCTCGGCGCTGACTTCTTCGCCCGTCGCCGCCTTCACCAGCGGCGGCCCGCCGAGAAAGATCGTGCCCTGGTTGCGAACGATCACTGCCTCGTCGCTCATCGCGGGCACGTACGCCCCGCCGGCGGTGCACGAGCCCATGACGACGGCGATCTGCGGAACGCCCATCGCCGACATCTGCGCCTGGTTGTAGAAGATGCGGCCGAAATGGTCGCGGTCGGGAAAGACCTCGTCCTGCATCGGCAGAAACGCGCCGCCGGAGTCGACGAGATAGATGCATGGCAGATGATTCTCGCGGGCGATCTCCTGGGCGCGGAGATGCTTCTTGACCGTCATCGGATAATACGTGCCGCCCTTCACCGTCGCATCGTTCGCGACGATGACACACTCGCGGCCCTGGATGCGGCCGATGCCGGTGACGACGCCGGCGCAGGGCGCGTCGTTGTCGTACAGATCGCACGCGGCCAGCGGGCTGAGTTCGAGAAACGGGCTGTCCTGATCGATGAGCCGGTCGATGCGATCGCGGGCGACGAGCTTGCCGCGGCCGCGATGCTTCGCGACGGCCGCCTCCCCCCCGCCCTGCTTGACGAGGTCAACCCGCTTTCGCAGGTCGCTGACGAGGCCGGCCATGTGGTCGGCGTTTTCCTTGAACACGGCATCGGCGGTGCTGAGCCTGGATTGAATGACGTCCATCGTCGCGAGTACCCTCCGCGGGAAAAGGTCTATCGGGATGGAGTTTAACTGGTCCGGACCGGTGGGACCACCGGGGGGAGGACCGTGCGGAAACACGGTCCTTTCGCGGAGCGAAACCACTCAGAGCCGCCCCGTCTCGGGGCGGTGGCGAGGGCACACTTGACTCGCATGGAAACTCGCGAAGTCGAGTCGGTGCGTCGACTCAATTGAACACCGGGCTGAGACAGCCCGGCTCTGAATGCATCGCTCGACGCAGGCAACTCAACTCTGGCGGTCCAGCAAAACCCGGCACATTCGCAGAGCAGACTCGGTTCGTTCGCAAAGCGAACTCAGTTCTTTCGTGAAGCGAACTGAGTCGGTTCGCGGAGCGAAAACCAATCAGAGCCGCCCCGTCTCGGGGCGGTGGCGAGGGCACGCTTGATTCGCATGGAAACTCGCGAAGTTGAGTCGGTGCGTCGACTCCGTTGCACACCGGGCTGAGACAGCCCGGCTCTGATTGAGTCGCTCACCACAATCGAATCGGTATCGCTCGTTCAAGCTGCGCCGATGAACTACTTCTCAAAGATATTCGCCAGCCCGCCGAGGACTGAGCCTTCGCCCTTGTTCGTCGCGTAGGTTCCGATGATCCGGCCCGCCAGGCGCGAGAACGGCAGCGATTGGAGCCAGACCGCGCCGGGTCCGCGCAGGCTCGCGAGGAAGATTCCCTCGCCGCCGAACAGCGACGTCTTGATGCCGCCCGCGCTCGTGATGTCGTAGTTCACCGACGGCTGGAACGCGACGAGGCAGCCGGTGTCGACGCGAAGCTCCTCGCCGGGGGCGAGATCGCGCCGCACGATGGTGCCGCCGGCGTGAACGAAGGCGAGGCCGTCGCCGCGGAGGCGCTGAAGGATGAAACCCTCGCCGCCGAAGAGCGCGACGCCGATTTTCTTCTGAAACGCGATGTCGATCTGCACGCCGCGCGCGGCGCAGAGGAACGCGTTTTTCTGGCAGAGCATCTCGCCGCCCATCTGGTCGAGCGCCATCGGCACGATCTTGCCGGGATACGGCGAGGCGAAGGCGACCTTTTCGCGCTGGCTGCCCATCGCCCCGAACGTCGTGAGAAAGAGCGACTCGCCAGTGATCATCCGCTTGCCGGCGTCGAACAGCTTGCCGATGAAGCCCTGCTCCTTCGACGGATCGCCGAAGACCGTCTGCATCTGGATGCCCTTCGTCATGTACATCATCGCGCCGGCCTCGGCGATGACGACCTCGTTCGGATCGAGCGTGATCTCCACGAACTGCATGTCGTCGCCGAAGATTTCGTAGTCGATCTCGTCGGCCCGGCGCGACTTCGGCGCGGGCGGCGGGCCGGCATGGCCGCGAAAGGTTTCCGCGATGGCGGCCACGTGCCGCGCCTGGGTCCAGTTCGCGACATTCGGGCCGTAGACGAGCGTATCAAGCCCCTGGAGCCCCGGCAGCTTGGCGATGAGATCCTCACGGCTCATCGGACCGACGGGTTCGGTGTTGTTCGCGTAGTACCAACCGCTTTCGCTGGACATGTCAGGTTCTCCCTCACTACCGCGCGGCCGATGTCGAATTCGACAGCATCGGCCGCCCGAATGGGTTGCGAAACCGCGTCGAAATATTCGGCCCGGCGGCGATGCAACGCGGCCAAGCCACGGAATTTAACATACCGGCGCGCCACTCGGACGCAAGCGCAGGCCGGGCACAGGGCTGAATCGTAGAGGCGTGTCCGACATTTCGGCTTGAGCCCGCCCGCCCCCCGGCGCCCCCACGGTCGCCCGAAATCGGTCGCTGACGCATACCGATTTCCCGGGCTGACATGTATAATTCACCGCGAGGGCATATTGATTCGGGCGGATCACCATGTCGAAGAAAACGTACGGGCTCTTGCTGATTCTCGCTCCGGCGATGCTCGCATTCTGCGTCGGCTGCGGGGAGCGGCGCGAGCAGGACACCGTCATTCTGCATTGGCTTGAACCGAACGAATCCGGAGACCGTGAAGATAACAACGGCCAACTGAGTTTCGACTTCAAATTCGACTACATCGGCGGGTCTGCCTGCGTCGTGTTCTGGTGGGAGGGCTGGCGCGATGGACACAAGCTTCACTTGGGCGTGCCCGGCCACCTGAGCTTTCGCCCTTACGATGGAGTGACGTGCCGTGTCGAGGGCATAGATTGCCAGGCTCGTCTTGAATATGTTCCCTTTGATGGCACGACCGATTTTCTTCG
>CALLKH010000068.1 GCA_938008425.1 uncultured Planctomycetaceae bacterium
CGCGAGCGACTCTCGACGCTGCACCTCGCCGGCCTCGGACCGGCCATCACGCTGCCGGCACTGATTGCATCGATGATTGGAATTCTCTCGGCCGCAGCCGTATGGATTGGTGCGGCCGCCCGCGAGCGCCCGGCGGCGGCAGAGGAAAAAAGTCAGCCACGAAGCGTTCAGAAAGCAAAATGATGGAAGATTCACTGATACGGGGGGCGAGTGCAACGACCAGCAACAATCGGAGCCGCCCCGTCCCCGGGGCGGTGTCGATGCGGGCACACAGCGATTGACCTCGTTCAATACGTCGGCGCGATCTCGATGAGTTCCCACCGGGCTGAGACAGCCCGGCTCTGAATGGTGTGTCGTTTGACAACCGTTCTCGACGATACGGACGGTCTGCCGCACAGGGCAAAATACCGGGAAGATGACCGTCAGGTCTTGATGCCGTCGAGCGTCAGCACGGCAATCGTCGCGAAGATGAGCACCGGCAGCCACGGCGCCAGCGCCGGTGAGAGGCCGATCCCGGTGATGTCAACACTGTTGCACATGAACGTCATCACGTAACACACCGACGTCATCACCATGCACTTGAGCCCCGTGACGAAAATCGACGGCCTTTCACGGTTCAATAAGAACGGGATCCCCAGCCCGAGCAGCACCATATTCATGATCACCGTCGTCAACCGGCTGTGCTTGACGCGGATGAACTCCGTCGACCCCGTCTCCGCGAAGAACTTCTGCAAACGGTCGATCTGAGGCAGGCTCAGAAAACTCGTCCACTGCGACGATTGCTGCACCGCCAGCTCCTTCGGCGTCAGCAGCGACCGGTACTCATAGACCGGCGTCTGCCCCAGCGCGTCCGCCCCGGTCGGGTCGTCGCTCGTCCCCCCCAGCGAAATCTGATAGCCGTTCTTGAGCTTCCAGACCCGATCCTCCTCGTACCAGTGGGCCATGTCGGCCCGGATCGCGCCGATCATCCTGTCGTGCTCATCGCGCTGAATGATGACGACGTTTCTCATTTCCTTGGCGAGCGGATTGAACGCCAGCGCCGAGACGAGCCCGTTCTCATTATCCGGGTCGGCCAGGAACCACAGCGCGAATGTATTCTTCCCCTCGGTGTCGCCATGTTTGCGGGCCAGCTTTTCCGCGATATTGGGTATCACCATCTCCTGATCGACGAACCACAGCGCGTTCATGCTCAGCCCGGCGAGCAGGATCGGCGCCGCCACCCGATAGAGCGACGTCCCCGACGCCAGGATCGCCGTCAACTCGTTCGTTCGATGCAGCCGCCCGAGCGTGAAGCAAGCCGCGACGAGCGTGATCACCCCCGCCAGCTGGGCGAAGTACAGGAACAGGTTGTGCCCGTAGAAATCGAGAATGCGGGCGGCCGTCTGAAGCGTGGTCTGGGTCTTGAGCTTGGTGAATTCATCAAGGTTGACGAACAAATCGAGAATGACATACAGCCCGATCAGCACGCCCAGCGCGATGATGTAGTTCGTGAAGAACGCCCGCAGGATGTATCGATCGAGTGTTTTCATGGCTCGCCGCCGCCGTAACGCCGGCCGCTACCTCTTCAGCACTTTCAATCCGACAAAACAGGTCGCACCGTACAGGAACGCCGTCGCGCCCCACATCACCGCAACCGCCGTAAAGCCGTGCCCCGCCTGGTCGGCCAGGTTCCGTCCGACGATGCAGGCGATGACGACGAACACCATCGGCACGCAACTGATGCCGAACGCCGTCAGCACCTGTCCGTTTCGCACGATAATGCCGAGCATCGCCCCGAGCAGAATAATGGCGATACCGTCGAGAGAATACGTTGCGCGGAAATTCAACTCGCCGCGAATCTCCTGCACGTAGGTGTCCTTCTTTTCGATCAGCTTCTTGCGCATCCGGTCCTGCTTCATATAAAGCGGCAGGGCCGTCAGTGGATCGAAGAGCTTCACCGCATCAAACGACTCGAACCGCTGCTGCATGTCCGGCTGTCGCGAGAACAGCACGCGGGGAAGAACTTCCTTCGGCTTCTTCACGACCGGATCGCCCGGCCCCGCCCCTTCGCGCGAGATGACCACGTCGCCGACCAGCTCAACCGAAATCTGCGGCGACCTGCCCTCTCCGCCGCGAAGCTCGACCACCGCCTCGGTCGCGCTGTAGAGATCCGCCGGCTTGTCTGCATGGACCACCCGGGCGCGAACATCACGCAGCCGAAGGCGGCCGTCCTCGGGATCTTCCAGGTACTGCTCAGACGAGACTTCAACCGCAAAATCCTTTTCAACCAGTGTAAATGCGCGAGCCTCGGATGAGATGCGCTTCGTCAACTCCTGGTTCATGAACACGACCATCATCTCACGGTTCATCCCGTGCATGATGTCCTTGATCTCGGGAATATCGAGCCAGCTTGGCGCGGTTCGCGAGGGATCGGGCGTCTGCATCCAGTCGTAGAGCGTCGGCAGATTCTCAAACTTCAGCTTGCGCTTGAGCGGAAACGGGATCTCCATCGGGCCGAGCCGCTGCCGTTCCATCGCGTAATACTGCTTTCGCACCGCGTCGAAGACGCACACGCCGCCGAGTTCCATCATGACCTTTGGATTCACGCCAGTTGCGTCGAAATCGATGATCGCCACGTCGGCCGTGCCGAAACGCACGTAGTCGGACTCGTCCACCTCTGAAAATGTGACGGCCGTCAGCCGCAGGAGCGTATGCCCCTCCTGAAAGCCCTCGGGCATCTCACTCGCGGGAATTCGATCGCATTGCTTCGAGGAAATCTGAAACTTGCCGTAAATCAGCGGCCGCGACTTCTGAAACTGCCCAAGCACGATGGCCGGAAGGTCCTGCCGCGTGACCGCCGCGATCTCACCGGTGAGGTAGGGAATCACGAAGTTCCAGGAGAAGAAGGTGGCAATGGTGACGAGGACGCCCATCAGCACCGGCGTGAGCAGAAGCCGATGCAGATTGATCCCCGCGGCCTGGCAGGCCAGCACCTCGTTATCCGCCGCCGCACGACCGAACGTGATGGTTGCACTGAACAGCGCCGAGACCGGCAGGATGAGCGTGACGGCAATCGGCGTCAGGTAGGTGAAGATGCGGAACATCTCCCGCGCGCCGAGTCCCTCGGACCGGAAGATGTTCGTCACGCCGCCGCCCATCACGATGAGGATGGTGAGCGCCGCGCAGGTCATCAAAAAGTTCTTGAGAAGCTCGCGTCCGAAATAGGAATGCAGCGTCCACATGCCGTGTGAGTATTGTCTCCAGGCGATCGGCCGCCGCAATCGCGGGCGATCACCGGCCGCGCCCGCCGAATGGCCAAGGCCGCGCCGTTGCCGTCCCGGCCGATCCAGAAACCCGGCCCGGACGGCCAGACTCTAAGTCAAACTAAACGGGAGTGAAAGCAGGGGCTTTCGGAGTGGCGGAATGGCCTGGGTTAAACCCGCGCCAGGCCCGCAATCCGCGCGCCGTCATCACATGTCCACGAAAACCTCGAATCCGCCCATATGCATGCGGTTGCAGTCGAAGGGCATCTTCTCATTGCACATGCTGGTCAGGCGGGGGTCCTTCATCACCTTGGCATTCACCCTGTCGCGATGCGCCCGCGATTTGTAGAGGATCCACGAGAAGATGATGGTCTCCCCCTTCTTCGGGCTGACCAGCTTCGGAAAGGGAATGCCGAATTTGAGGTCCAGGTCCTCGCCGACGCACTCGCGGTACTCCAGCGCCCCGTGATCCTTCCAGACCTTGCCCGCGATCTTCGAGATCTTCGCGTAAGCCTTGAGGTTCTTCTTCGGCACCGGCAGAACGAACCCATCGATGTATTTCATTTCAATGTGCTCCTTGGTTTCGAGGATGTCACGATCGCGGCAAGAGTTGATTCCAGACCACCATCGAAGGTTCGCCGCGAACCGAAACGCCCGACGGAATTCTATCCGACGGAGGGAAACCGCCAAACGGCAAGCCCGGGGGGCAGGTCGGCTCAGCGGGAATGTCGCCATACGGCAAGCCAAGGGCATGTCGGCGCGCCAATCCGTGACGCGATCAGCTGCAACCCGATCGAACAGCGCAATCACCAAATCGCCAAATCACCAGATCGCCAGATCGCCAGATCCTTCGCTCCGGCTTCGCTGAGAACAGAACCGTGGAGCAGATGACTGAGACCATCCTCACTCGGCCCCTCGGCCCCTTTCTCCCCTCTTGCTCTTCTCCGCGTAAAACTCTTCTTCGTTACTATTCACAAGCCGAAATCCGATGTTATAATTGCTCGATTCCCCCCGGCGGCGGGCGTACAATGGCCCCCCGACCGTTGACGATTCTCAAACCGCGTTCCTCCCGGCAAAGCGAAAGCACACCGGCGAATGATGGAGGACGGCATCCGATGGCCAGCATGACCAAGTCTTCTCCACGTTCCGATCTCCTTCACAAATGGACGATCGAGGACTCGATCGAGCTCTATAACGTCAGAAAATGGGGCGCGGGCTTCTTCTCCGTGAACGATCGCGGAAACGTGGCCGTCAGCCCCCGCGGGCTTGACGGCCCCTCCTTCGACCTCAAGGAACTTGTCGACGAGCTTCGCGAGCGCGGCATTGAGTTACCCATGCTCATTCGGTTTTCGGACATTCTTCGAACCCGCATCGAGCAGCTCAACCAGGCCTTCGCCAAGGCCTTCCGCGAGCACGAGTACACCGGCCAGTTCATGGGCGTCTATCCCATCAAGGTCAACCAGCAGCGCCACGTCGTCGAGGAAATCGTCCGCTACGGCGATCAGTTCAAGTTCGGCCTCGAAGCCGGCTCCAAGCCCGAGCTGCTGGCCGTTCTCGCCATGCTCGATTCGAACGAGCCCCTCATCATCTGCAACGGCTACAAGGATATCGAGTACATCGAGACCGCCCTCTGGGGCACCAAGCTCGGCAAGACGGTCATCATCGTCGTTGAGGAGCTGGGCGAGCTGCCGCGCATCATCGAGCGGGCCAACGCCATGCGTGTCTCGCCCGTCATCGGCTTCCGCGCCAAACTCGCGGCCCGCGGCTCAGGCCGGTGGCAGGAGTCCGGCGGCGCGAAATCCAAGTTCGGCCTCACGCTCACCGAAATGCTCAAGGGCGTCGAGATGCTCGAGCAGGCCGACATGCTCCAGTGCCTCCAGCTCACGCACTTCCACCTCGGCAGCCAGATCACCAACATTCGCATGATCAAGGACGCCATCGTCGAGGCCAGCCGCATCTACACCGAACTCGCCAAGATCGGCGCGGGCATCCGCTACTTCGACGTCGGCGGCGGCATGGCGGTCGACTACGACGGCAGCTCCAGCACCTTCGACTCCAGCGCGAACTACTCGATGGACGAGTACGTCTCCGACGTCGTCGACGTCATCACCCAGGCCTGCAACGCGGCCGAACTGCCGCACCCGACGATCGTCACCGAGTGCGGCCGCGCGATCACGGCGCACCACACGGCGCTGATCTTCAACGTGCTCGGCGTGACGGAACTGTCGCAGCAGCCTGTGCCGCAGTCGCTGCCGGAAGAAGCCCACCACGTCATGCGAAACATGCTGGAAATGCATGACTCGATCACCGCGAAGAATTTCCAGGAGGCCTATCACGATGCACTCGCCCTGCGCGACGAGGGCATGACCCTCTTCAAGCTCGGCTATCTCACGCTCAAGGATTGCGCCGTCATGGAGTCGATCTTCTGGTCGGCCTGCCGGAAAATTCTGCGGATCATGCGTGAAAAGGACTACGTACCGGACGAGCTTCAGGGCCTTGAGGCACAGCTGGCCGTCACCTACCACGGCAATTTCTCGATCTTTCAGTCGGTGCCCGACTGCTGGGCCGTCGGCCAGCTCCTGCCGATCATGCCGATCCACAAGCACAACGAGGAGCCGACTTGCCGCGGCGTGCTGGCGGACATCACCTGCGACAGCGACGGCAAGATCGACAAGTTCATCGACCTGCGCGACGTGAAGAGCGTGCTTGAGCTTCACCCGTTCAACGGCGATGAGTACGTGCTCGGCATCTTCCTCACCGGCGCCTACCAGGAAATCCTCGGCGACATGCACAACCTCTTCGGCGACACCAACGCCGTACACGTCAGCGTGAAAGACGACGGCCAATACTTCGTCGAGCACGTCATCGACGGCGATACCGTCGGCGAAGTCCTGCAATACGTTCAGTTCTCGCCCGAAGCGCTGGTGGCGAAGCTGCGGGCCAACGTCGAACGCGCGGTTCGCGAGAAGCGAATCAACTTCCGCGAGTCGGCCGACCTGCTGCGCTTCTATGAAGAGGGACTGAAGGGCTACACCTATCTCGAAGACGCCCGGCTGGACTGAGAAGCGGCAATCACACGTCGAAGCGAGACGCCCATTCAATTTGAAGCGATTGTTCACTTCGAAGCGCTCGTTCGCATCGAAGAGCTGTTCGATTCGAAGATCTCGTTCAATTCAAAGAACGAATCGGAACCCCGTTTAGCCCAGCTCCGTCAGGAGCAGGGTGAACGCGCGCAGGCGTTCCCTGCGGATCGCAATTTCTGACCTTGAATCCGACGTCGAATCTGTCGACGCGATGCGAGCCATCGCGTCCATACGCCGTCGAATGGGTGAAACCGGCGGGAGCACCCTTACGCTGTCACCGGCCCCCTGTCGGGGGGCGGCTAAACGGTGTGCGTGCTCGGCACATGAGAATGTTCGTCGCCTACTTCTTACCCTTCATCTTCTCGATGAGGATCTTCGCCGTCTCCGGCCGCATGATGCGCGAGTCCGGCAGCTTGCCCGCGATCAGCTCCTCGCGGATCTGCCGACCGGTGATCGATACCGGCTTCTCGTTCGGATGCCTTTCGACCAGATCGACGCGGCCCACCGACTCGTAGTACGCGGCGAATCCGACCTTTACCGGCTTGATTTCCAGCTTGCCGGGCAGTTCGTCGAAGATCTTCTGTGCGTGGAGCGGGTCCCAGATGTCGGAGCCGTCCTCGTAGGGGGCGTCGGCGTGCTTCCGGCCGATGACGATGTGCGTGAATCCGTAATTCTGGCGATAGATGCCGTGCATGATCGCCTCGCTCGGCCCGGCGTAGAACATCTTGATGTCGAGGCCGAGCAGGATCACGCGATCATGAAGCGTGTAGGACTTCGTCTTCCACAGTTCCTCGTCCTTGTCGCCCTGCCCCAGCGCCTTCTGCTCGATCAGCGCCTCGTAGGTCGCCATGCGCGTGGCCGCATCGACGTCGTCCTGCTTGGTTTCGCCGATGAGGGGGTTTAACACCGCGCCGGCCGTATCACATTCCCGAACCAGCGTCTCGAGGCCGTAAACCAGCGCGTATTCATGAGCGCGATGCAGCGGATTGCGCGTCTGGAAGCCGACCACCTTGGTCCAGCCCTTCTCCGCGAACAGCTTTCGCGTCTCTTCCGGGCGAAGCACATACTTGCCGTACTGCGGGTGCTTCGGCTGCGGAAGCACCTCGATCGACCCGCCGACCAGCGCCTCGCGCGGATCGCTCATCACCATCTTCCCGCCGGGGTGGTCCGTTCGCTCGGTTCGATAGACCGATTTGATGTACTTGGCCTTGTCGTAGTCGAAGATGTCGCTGATCGTCAGAATGGCGACCGGCTTGCCCTTGCTGTTCTTCAACTGCACCTTCTGGCCCGATTCCAGCGTCGCGGCCTGATCGGCGTAGATCGGCAGCGAAATGGGAATCGTCCACGCGTATTCTTCGCCGTCGTGTTCCAGCGTCGCGCAGTCGAGGGCGTTGTGCCACTGCTCCTTGTTCATCGGCCCCGTGAGCGGGCTGAGGCCGCCGTCGCCGAATCGATAGACGCTCGAAAGATCGGCATCATCAACGGTGATGGCCTCCAGCGTCGCGGCTTCCTTTTCGAATTCGGCAATTCGCCCTGCCTCGACGGTTCGATTCACCGGAGCGGACAGGCCGCCGTGCACGGGGATCAAATCGCTCATGTTCTCGACTCGCTTTCGTCTCGTGGCCGTAATATCGTAAAAACGGGACAAAACGGGGATGATAGGCCGCATGGCGAACCCGCACAACCGCCCACTCGCTTGACGCCGCTGCGGCAAAAGGACCATGATGGCCGCAGAAAACATGGCCGATACGTCGCATACCATCCATGTGAAGCTGAAACAACGGTCCTATTCGATCGAAGTCGGCCGCGCCCTCCTCGACGATGTCGGCCGCAGAATCGCTCTCGGGCCGGCCGTTCGCCGCGCCTTGATCATTTCCGATGCCAATGTCGCACCGCTCTACGCGGATCGCGTGACCCGATCGCTCCTTGCGGCCGGCATTGAGCCCGATGGCGCTATCGTCCCCGCCGGCGAAGCTTCCAAATCGCTCGAAACGGCCTCGGGCCTCTACGATCGCCTCGCCGCCAGACGGCACGAACGCGATGAACCGATCATCGCGCTGGGGGGCGGAATGGTCGGCGATCTCGCGGGGTTCGTCGCCGCAACGTGGATGCGAGGTGTTCCGGTCGTTCAGTGCCCGACCACCCTGGAGGCCGACATCGATGCCTCGGTCGGCGGAAAAACGGCGGTTAATCATGGAGCCGGGAAGAACCTGATCGGCGCGTTTCACCAGCCTCGAATCGTCATCATTGATGTGGATTGTCTGACGACCTTGTCGGATCGCGATCTGTCGGCGGGCCTGGCGGAGTCCGTCAAACACGCGCTCCTCTCAGGCGACGTCTTCCTCCGATGGCACGAGGAAAACGCTGCGAAACTGCTGGCGCGGGAACCGGATCAGCTTCTGGAACTCATTCGCAGGAACTGCGAGTTCAAGGCCGCCGTGGTTGAGACGGACGAGCGCGAAGCCTCCGTCAAAGGCGTAGGCCGCGCAGCGCTCAACTTCGGGCACACCGTCGCCCACGCGATCGAAACCCAATTCGGCCATTCACTTCGACATGGCGAGTGTGTTGCATTGGGAATGGTGGCCGAGTTGTTTCTGGCGGAGCGGCTCGGGATCGCCGCACCCGGGCGGCGCCTCGCGTGCGAGAACCTCCTTTCAACACTGAATTTACCGACACGCATGCCGCGCGGGGCCTCCTCGGCGGCGCTCATCGAATTGATGCGCGGCGACAAGAAGGCGGCCGGCGGCGTGATACGATTTGTGGTGCCTGACGCTTCAAACACGCCGCAGTGGGTCACGACGCCGGATGACAAGCCGATCGAGGAGGCCCTCCGACACATCTCACCCGCCTGACCGTCCAATAAGCCCGTCAGGGGTCAACTCCCCACCCGGGTTTCTGCCCCAACCCGACACCCATTAGAGGTCATAACTTACTACTAATTAGAACGTTATGCTTCATAATCCGGAATTGGGGCACTCAACTTCATCGCTTTGCAGATGTTGATTAGTCGCAACGCGATCGCGTATGATGATACGCACAAGTGTCTCTGCGCGAGGGTGGTGCGCTGCCGATGGGCCAGAGAACGCGCGGGGAATCCCGAACGCGAGACACGGGGAAGAGAAAGAATGCTTCAGAGGATTATCCGCGCAGCTGTCGTGGCTGTGGCACTTGCTTGTGCCGCATCCAGCGCCGTTGCGGGGCCATTTAATTACGGGGATTTCATCGGAGTCAATCCTGGTGATCTGGATTTCCTTCAGGTGAGGGAGAACTCGATCACCGATCCCGGCCCGCTTTACGAGGCGCCGATCCTCGTCAACAACCGTCTGATTTTTACCCCCCTCGCGTTTTCATCCTTCGCAGCCAACGGCCTGGCCGACACCACGAGCGGTACGCTCAGCATGCGGATTCGCGCCGACATGGGCCAGTTCCTCAAGCAGATCATCATCCGGGAGACCGGCGACGCGACGCTCTTCGGCGTCGGCAATGCGGCCACCGGTGCGACCATCAACGGCCTCATGACGCTCACGGACATCAATCCGGGAACGCATTCGACCATCACGAGCCAGCTCACGGTCGATCCGCCGGCGCCGTATCGCCTGCCTGACGACAGCTTCGTGCAGTTCTCGGCGGTGACGATCATCGACCTGACCGGCATGAACATCAGCGAAGTAGTCCTGATGTTCAACAACAACCTTCAGACTTCCAGCCAGCCGGGCACGACGGCGTTCATTCAGAAGAACACCATCATCATCGAAACGCCTGAGCCGGCGACCATCGGCCTGCTCGGATTCGGCTCACTGCTTCTGCTGCGACGCCGACGTCGATCGGCCTGCTGACGAAGCATTCGCCGACACCGGCGAACTCAAAACGAGATTCATGGGCCCGCGAATGCATGCCATTCGCGGGCTTTTTTCTTGCCCAGCATTCGCCCTGATCCGACTCAACCGGCGCCGCCCCCTTCCAATATCGGAACACGCCATTCGAGCAGCCCGATGTTGCGTCCGAGTCCCGCCTCCCATAACGACTGAAGACTGATAATGAACGGGTGCACGTCGCCTGTCACCGCGCGACCCCGCCGCCCACCTTGAATCGGCCGGATCTCGATTCATAGAATTCGTTGTCACGATTGGGGAGATATCGACGCCTGCACTCGCGAACCCACACGCGACGGCGCGACTCAAACGGGGGGAACAATTCATGCGACGCTTCTTTCGATCACTGGTCGTACTCTGCGCACCTGCACTCATCGCCCCGGCGGTGAGCCAGGCGACGCCGATCAATTACGGCGACTTCCTGGGTTCCGCGCCCGGCGAAGTCGATTTCCTGCAGGTGACCGAGGACTCGGCAACCGACGCGACGCCCCTCTACGACGCTCCGATTCATCTGACCAACAAGCTTGTATTCACGCCGCTCGGCTTCGCCGCGTCTTCGACGAGCGGATCGTCTGACACGACGAACGGCGTCCTCACGCTTCGCGTTCGCGCCGACGCAGGGGCGTTTCTCAACTACATTCTGATTCGGGAGATCGGCGACTACACACTCTTCGGCAGCGGCGGAGGCCAGACCTCCGCCAATATCCTTGGCGCCGCAAGTGCTCTTGATCTGACACCCGGGACCCACGGCACGATGAACGCCGGCCTGAGCTACACGCCCTCGCCGGTCTTCACCCTGCCCTCCAACAGTTTCGCCGAGTTCAGCGGCCTCGCGGTGATCAACCTGTCGGGACTGGGCATCTCCGAAATCTTCCTGACGCTTGACAATTCGCTCTTCACGACCAGCGAACCAGGTACGACATCGTTCATACAGAAGAAGAACATTTCCATCGAAGCGGCGGATCACTTCATTCCGGAGCCCGCGACGATCGCCCTGCTCATCATCGGCGCGAGTCTCTCGCTGCGACGCAGGAGAATTGCCGCTGTGCATGTCCGCTGACAAGTAATTCAGGCAAGCATCGCGATTCGCGACCGAGTGCACCCGGCGCCGACGCACAGACCATGAATGGTATTCGCGCCACGGCACCGGCAGCAGCAGGATCGCCGGCGATTGGGTCGAGCCGGCTTCGAGAGGTGAATCACGAATACGAAATCACGTGAGAACCCGCTGCGGGTTCCTTCGATGAATGCCAGGATGAGAATGGGTTAAGCTGTCAGCCTCAGGAGGCCTTCGGCTTGTCTTCCGGCTTCGAGGCGTCGGTCGTCGGTGGGATTGAGTCCATCGCCCGCTGCACCGCCGCCTTGTCGGCCTCGGGCAGCACCTTGAGCCCCTGCTCCGCCAGGCCCCGTGCGAGATCGGAACGGCCGACACGCGTGGCATGGGTGATCAGCGTCGCATAGGCTCTGCCGCTGCCGTCAAATTTCAGCAACTGATCGGCAAACGACCGCGCCGCGGCCTCCTTGTTCACACCGATGAGCGCCTCGTAGTACTTGGCGGATCGCAGCGCAATCTGCTGCTTCATCGACTCCTGATAACGGGCGTCGAGCTTGTACTTCTTGACGTTCTCTTCAAACGTACTGACTTGCTCCTTCAGAAAGGCGTTCGCCTCGCTGCCGTCCGTCACATAGTCGTCGTATCGCTTGACGTTCCAGAGCGCATCGACGATCTGGTCCGCCAGCATGCGGCGCGCCGCGTCCAGAGAATCGCCCCTGGCCTTGATCTCATCCAGCAGCGTGACCGTCGAATTGGGCGATCCGGTGATGCGATCGATGTTTGCCAGCGCCATCGCCGCCTCACGCAGTTCAAACGACGAATCGGCGGCTGAGTGGCCGTTCGTTCCCTTCGCGGGCGGCGTCATCAACACATGCGCGGCCGCCTGTCGCCGCTCCTGAAGCAGCTTCGAAGTCTCGGGCACGGCCCGCCCAAGCATCGCGATTTTCTGAACAAGGAACGAGGTTCGCATCTGCACGTGCTCCGGCTTGCCCTTCATGCCGACATCGTAGAGCCAGAGAAGTTCAACCAGCGCCTCGGAAGGCTTGCCCTTCTGGGAGAGCGCGTCGGCGAAGCGCAGGCGCGCCATCACATCGCCCGGATTGGCTGCGATCTCTTCGCGCATCGCGGCGATCGAGTCCTTGCCCGAAATCGGTCCGGCCGCGTCGCGCACGAATGACGCCGCGTCGCGATAGCCCACCAGGCGATCGATCTCGGTGCCATCGGGGTTCAGGAATACAATCTGCGGATACGAATTGATCCGATACTTCGCGCTCAGCTCGCGGTTCTTCTCGGCGTCCACCTTCAACGCGACGGCGTGCTGCTTGATCAGCTTCTTGACGTCGTCGTTCGGCCAGGTGTTGCGGTCGAGCATCTTGCACGGCCCGCACCAGGTCGTGTAGAAGTCGATCATCACCACTTTCTTTTCTTTCGCCGCCTTCTCGCAGGCCTTGTCGAACGCCAGATCCTCAAACGGCTCCTCCGCCCGAACGGGACCCGCGACCACCAGAAACAAGACCAGACTCAAAACACCCAAGCGCACCATGACTTACTCCCTGTCCGGGGATTCGACAAAAAACTCACAGACCCCATCAGTTTAACGAACGCAGGCGAACGATGGAAACCGAACGTCCCCAAAACACGCCGGAATTGAACCGCGCCGTTGAATACGGTGTTTTCATCAAGAAAAGCCGGTTTGGGAAGCACTGAATCCCGACAAACCGGACCCGCCGTCAAAACAGCGACCGGACGATCAGAATTCCACCTGCAAGCACACCAGTGGCCGGGAATGCCACCGAAAGCACGGCCAGAAGCCGACCCGCCGGCGGCCGTCGGCGGCCGACAAACTCGCAGATGCCGATCACGAGCGCGAGCAGGCCGAACTTGAAGACGACCGTGCCCGCGAGATCGAACCGATCGATGACGAACGCCGCCAGCGGGTTGGCTTCCCAACCGCCGAGGTGGAAGATCACCCAGGTAAGCATCAAGTCCATCGACGAGACAAACACCAGCCAGGTGTAGCAATCCGGGTATAGCACGCCCTGGCGGAGCAGCCCTGGCTTGTCCTGATGGATCGAGATGGGATCAGGCTGGTTCATCAGCAGATTCTAGGACTGCATATTCAGTGGAATCAAAGTGCCCCCTTCAGGTTCCAGGAAATCTCTATTCGGGTCGGGCCTGCGTTCCCTGGGGAAATGCATTGCCAGCAGGGTGCGCCCGACGTTATATTTCGCAGCCGGAACCAGTTAGGAACCGCGGCGGCTTCGCGAAGACGGATCTTCGACCCCCTGCCGCGTGATCGAAAGGAGTCGAGCATGTCCAGTCGTCTGCTGGCCCGAGCCGGGCTTGCCCTCTTGCCGCTGATTGCGGTCGCCTGTCAGAAACCCGTCGAACCGCTCCCCGTCACCAATATCGAAAAGGACTATGACCGGCCATTGCCGCCGGGACAGTTCGCCCTGCGGAAGCTGACGGATGAGTCGCAGTATCCGAATTTCGGCGACGGCTGGTACAAGGCCAAAGGTCTCGGCCTGCGCGAAGCGGTGCAGCAGAGCATCGCCTACATGAACACCAAGTCGAGCCAGAAGTACTTCCCAATGGGCCCGATCACCCACGAGAAGGTCAAGCAGTCGCTGCCGCTGTTTCTCGACATTCTGGATCAGTCCAACAGCCCCGAGTCGCTGAACCAGCTCATCAAGCAATACTTCGACGTGTATATCTCCGTCGGGTGCGACGATGAAGGCACCGTGCTCTTCACCGGCTATTACTCCCCGATCTTCGACGGCAGCCTTACCCAGACCGAGCGCTTCCGCTATCCACTCTACAAGATTCCCGCGGAAATCAAGAAGGATGAAGAAGGCAACGTCATCGGCGGTCCGTGGCAGACGCGCGAGCAGATCGAAACCAGCCACATGCTCGACGGCCAGGAACTCTGCTACGTCGGGGATCGCTTCGAGGCCTACGTCATCACGGTGCAGGGATCCGGCTTTATTCGGCTGCCCGACGGCACGATGTACGAAATCGGCTACGCCGGCAACAACGGCCACGACTACACCCCGATCGGCAAGATGCTGATCGCCGACGGGAAGATCGACCGCCATCGCCTGTCGCTTGCGACCATGATTCGGCACTTCAAACAGTATCCGCAGGACCTTGATAACTATCTTTACCAGAACAAGCGGTACATTTTCTTCAAGGAATCCACCGGCGGTCCTTATGGCTGCCTCGGCAAACGCGTGACCCCGTTCCACTCCATCGCCACCGACAAGGACATCTTCCCCCGGGCGTCGCTCGCGTTTCTCGACACCCGCGTGCCGAGTGAAACCAACAACGAGGACATGCGGCCGTTCCGAAACTTCGTTCTCGATCAGGACCGCGGTGCCGCCATTCGCGCGCCGGGTCGAACCGACATCTACATGGGCGTCGGCGATCGGGCCGGTCAGATGGCCGGCTTCACCTACAGCGAAGGCCGGCTCTATTACCTCTTCGCCAAGGACGGCATCACCACCATCAACCAGCCCATCGCGGGAACCGGGGAAGACGATGGCCGCCTGGACGACGGCTTCGGTCGACGACGATAACCGGACACCCGACGATCCGTTTCTCAAAACACAGGCGGCCGGAATCACACGATTCCGGCCGCCTTTTTTATCGTCGTCTCGAATTCACTTAGACCTCAGTGAGACACAGGCGGCGACGGCCACTTCGCTCTGTCTCACTTCGGCCGTGAATCGATCGCCTCCGACAGGACCCGCCCGACCGCATTCAACGGCGGCTCAATTCCGATCAGTGCGGCCAGCGTCACCGAGATATCGCACGGATCGGCCGCCTCGAAATATCGTCCCGGCCGCACCCGCGGGCCGAAAACGAAAATGGGCACATGCCGATCATGCGTGGTGCCGGCGTCGTGGCCTGAAATCTTGTCATCGGTCTTGAACCAGTACGGCGCAAGCTGGACGTAGAGCTGCCCGGACCGACCCGGGTAATAGCATCGCCACGCCAGGTATCGGGCGCCCTCATCGGCCGATGGCGCCGGTCCTTGCAGATCATCCTCGGTGAGAACCTCCGCGACGCCTTCAAAGCCCTTCAGCACCGTCGCCGCCTTCGCCAGGACCGCGCGGCGCTCATCGATTGAGAGCGCCGCCAGCGCAGGCGAATTCAGATAGATCCACGGCACATCGGCGCCGAGCACGATTCGATCGGGCGGCTGTCCATCGTTCGTCGAAGGAAAATGCGGCCGCAGCGCATTCTCCATCGCCCGCTCAACCGCCGGCAGATCGAGAATGCCGCCGCCCAGTTCTAACGCCTGTGTCAGCGCCGGCGCCGTCGTCGCGCCGTGGTCGCCGGTCAGCGCGATCACACAGCGCGACAGGCCGACCTGCTCATCGAGCGTCTTGAAGAGCCGGGCAAGCTGGCGATCCGTTCGAATCGTGATATCCATCGCCTCGGGGCTGTCGATGCCAAAGTAATGACCGACATAGTCATTCGACGAGAAGCCGATGCAAAGCATGTCGATCGCGTCGCCGCCGCCGAGCTTTTCCTCGCGGATCAGCCGCTGGGCAAGCTCCAGCACCAGCTCGTTGCCGAAAGGCGAGCAGGCCAGCGTCGTCAGGTACGACTTCAACGACCCGTCGGACACGTCGGCCAGCCGATGGGGAAACGTCGCGCCCATTCCCAGATACTCGTGCCACTCCGGTGACGCTGGATGGCAGCTTTCGTATGCCGTGGCATCGAGCGCGCGATCCCACGACTTGCCGATCCACCGTTCGGCGGGCTTCTCCGAATTAAATGCTTCAACGCAGGGCAACAGGTTCTCGCCGTAGTAGGAGCTGGTGACAAACCGGCCGGACCGGCCATCCAGCCAGAACGCACCATTGGGGCGCTTGCCCGCCGTGAATATCGCCGCGCGATCCTTCAGGGCGACCGAAAGCACGCGCGAGCGTCGATCGGACAATCGCAATTGATCCGCGAAGCCGGGACCGATCAGGTTGCGCGCGGATGCGCTCGGAGCCGAACTGTCCGCGCCGCCGGGCACCGGATGACTCTCCGAATCGAACACGGCGTGCGGCGAGGGATTTTCAGGGTCGGCGACGAACCACCTGTTTGCGACGATTCCATGTTGCCTTGGCAGGCGGCCGGTGGCGATTGTGGCATGACCCGGTGCGGTCTCGGATGCGCCGTAGGAATAATGGGCGTTCACGAACAACGCGCCGCGGTCGGTGAGCAGCCGAAATCCGCCGGCTTCAAAATGCCGTCCGAATCGTGTGACCAGATCGCCGCGCAGCTGATCCACGACGATCAGAACGACGAGCCGCGGATCACCCGTGCCGACATCACCTGCGAGCACGGCCCGAGAGAAGAGCAGGAAGACGGCGGCGACCGGCAGTCCGAAACGCCAGTGGAATACGCGATGGGCCAAGGGATCATCCTCCTGAACTTCGGAGCCGCGCTTCGCCACCCGTCGGCGCCGTTGAGACGATTGATGCACGACCAGGACGCGAACGCCGCGTTGAGTGATTCCACCGGAATCCGAATCCCGTCGGAACGGTCGCATTCCGGCATTCGCGAAAAGCGTAGCCGCGGGCTCTTCAATCGCAACCGATCGCCGTTCAAGAATGGGTTAATCTTTGCGATTCGGACGCTCGGGAGTCGCCAGGTCCCATAGCCGACTCCAATGTCGCCATCACGGACCTAAATGGTGAGCCGATCATCATTTGGAAATCGCCTGCTCATGAAGCGCCCCCGCCGCAACGATGTAGGTCTGTGGCCTTCGGGCGATCTCATGGCGACGGGCAGCCCGGTGCGTTTGTTCGGGTATTCAGTGGCTTCACAACGCAACGGTCAACGCCGTTTCGCTGAACTTGGGAGCGTGTCCATGGCTGAAGCGACGAAAGCCGCTCAGCACTCCTCACCTGTCCTCGGCGCTGCCGGCGCCGGCGGATCGAGCGCGCCCGACGCGGCAGCGCTCCTCGCGGCCCTCCAGACCATCCAGACCGACGCCCAGCTGACGATCGACGAACGGAATCGAATGACTTCCTGGAGTCCCGCCGCCGCGCGGCTCTACGGCTATGACGAGTCGCAGGTTTTGGGCCGGCCGTTTACAACCCTCGTCAGCGACGAACGGAAGCCCCCCACGGAGCGCATTCTCGATCGCGTCGCCCGGGGATCAACCATCAATGCCCTTGATGCCGAGCATCTCACGCGCGACGGTTCGCTCATCGATGTTCGAATCAGCATCGCGCCGCTGTCCGCCGCTGACGGTCGCTACATGGGCGCACTCATCAACGTGCACGATGCCTCCGATCTCAACGCCATCCTGTCCGAGGCGGCCCAGATTCGCCAGATGGCGGAGACGATTCCCTTCCTCATGGCGTATGTCGATCGAACACTCTCATTTCAATTCATGAATCGAACGTGCGAAACATGGTTCGGCCTGAATCGAGAAACGGGAGTCGGCCGCCCGGTTCGCGAGGTCCTGGGGGAAAAGCTCAATCGCGACATCCAAACGCAACTCGACACGGCGCTCAAAGGCACGGCGGCCGCATGCGAGACCATTTACGAACGGGCCGGCGAACGCAGACACCTTCAGATTCAGCTCCAGCCGGATTTCAGCGCGCTGGGCGACGTTCACGGCGTCATCATGATCATGGTCGACATCTCCGACGCCAAGTTGAGAGAGTCGCAGCTGGTCACCTCGGAACTTCGCTTCAGGCTCATCAGCGAGGGATCGCCGCTGGGAATTGTGCGCGCCGACCAGTCCGGAAAGCTCGAGTTCGCCAACGCTCAGTGGCACCGGCTGCTGGGCATTCCCGACAGCGCGAACCAATGCGATGAGTGGTTCATGGCCATTCATGACGACGACCGAGCCGCGATCAGGACTGCCTGGGAAAGAGCCATCAGACAGACCGAGGCGTTCAGCGCGGAATTTCGGCTGACCGGAGGCTCAAATGATCGCTGGGCCCATCTTCAGCTCAAACCGCTCTTCTCAGACTTCGGCGTGACCTACCTGGCCATTCTGCAGGACATCTCCGTACGAAAGCGGCATGAACTTCGAACGGCGGAACACGCCCGCAAGCTTCAGATCGCGAACGAAACGCTCGCCGCGAAACATCACGAACTTGAGGTCGTCAATGAAGCCCTGCAGAAGGCGAAGCTCAGCGCCGATGCGGCGACGCAGGCCAAGAGCCAGTTTCTCGCCAACATGAGCCACGAGATTCGAACGCCGATGACGGCGATTCTCGGCTTCACCGACGTTCTCCTCGATTCGACCTCGTCCACCGATGATGTCGCCGACGCTATCGAGACCATTCGTCGAAACGGGAATCATCTGCTTCAGCTCATCAACGACATTCTCGACATCTCAAAGATCGACGCCGGAAAAATGACGGTCGATCGCAAGCCGTGCGCGTTCATCGAGATCGTTCACGAAGTCATCAGCCTGATGAAAGTTCGCGCCGAGCCCAAGGGACTTCAACTTGACACGCGCTTCCTCGGGCCGATGCCCGCCCAGATCACCACCGACGGCCTTCGTCTCCGCCAGATCCTGCTGAATCTCGTCGGCAATTCGCTGAAGTTCACGGAAACCGGCTCGGTGCGCCTGACTGTTGAACTCAATCAGACCGATCCGGCCGAACCCCTGCTCAAGTTCATCGTCGAGGACACCGGCATCGGC
>CALLKH010000069.1 GCA_938008425.1 uncultured Planctomycetaceae bacterium
CGTATCTGCTCGGACCGACGACCGCGGCCGATTCCGCCGCCGCGACGTCGATCGGATCCGTGTGGGACTTCATCGTCAAGGGCGGTCCGGTCATGATTCCGATCGGAATCTGTTCGCTGATCGCCCTCGGTATCGTCGTGGAGCGACTGGTTGTCCTTCGGCGGCGAACGATTATTCCGGTCGATCTGGTCAGTCGCGTGCGGGCGTCACTCGGCGGCGCGGATGCCGACAAGTCGGCTGCGTTGGAACTCTGCCGAACGAGCGGCACGCCGCTGGGCGAGATCCTGGCGGTGGGCATCAAGAGGCTGTCGGAGCCGCTTGAACTGCTTGAGCGGCACGTGCAGGACGCCGGCGAGCGGGCGATCGTCACTCTGCGGCGGCGCCTGAGGGCGCTGACGCTGATCGCCTCGATCACACCGCTCCTTGGACTGCTCGGCACGATCTTCGGCATGATCGAGGCTTTTCAAACCGTTGCCACGTCGAAGGAGGCGCTCGGTCGCACCGAGATGCTCGCATCTGGAATCTACGAGGCCATGATCACGACGGCCGCCGGACTGTGCGTCGCGATCCCGGTGATCGTCTGCTACCACTGGATCTCGGCGCGAATCGACGGGCTGGTGGAGGAGATCGACGGCAAAGTGGTTGATTTTATCGAGGAATTCGCCATGGCGGCGCCGGCGCTGCACGCCGGCCGAGGAGGGCGATCGTTGCAAGAGCGCGCGGGCGGAAATGGTGTGGGTGCGGAGGAGTCCGCCGCCCAGGCTGCGGCGCCGGCGGCGGGGAGGTGAGTAGCGATGGTGATCCGAGCCTCACGAAAAGACGAAGGACCGTCGGTCGAGATGACGCCGATCATCGACATGGTCTTCATGCTGCTGATTTTCTTCCTGGTGGCGACCACGTTTCACCAGGTTGAGCGTGAAATGCAGATCGCGCTGCCTGAGGCCCAGGCCTCGGGGCCGATCTCGATGTCGCTTCGAGAAGTCATTATTAACGTGACGGCGGAGGGTGAAATCATCCTCGGCGGCCAGAAGATTTCGGGCGAGGTGCTTCAATCCAGGATTCAGGAGGCGGTGAAGGCCAACCCGGAGCAGAAGGTGACGGTGCGCGGCGATCGGCGGACGGCCTATGCCGCGATCGTGCGCGTGCTCGATATCTGCAAGGGATCGGGAATACAGGAGCCGTATCTCGACACGGTGGTCGCGCAGGGCGAATGACGAACCTGCACTCGAGAGTTGCCCGTCCGCGTGAGCTCCGGCTCGTTTCAATCGTATCGCCTTAGGCGCTGAGACCCATGAAGCGATTCCTCAAGACCGCCCTTTATTCGCTGGCCGCGCTCGTGGTGCTGGGCTCCGGCGTGCTCGTCTATTGGTCGTGGCCGAGGACGCAGGAGCTTCTGACCGACGCCGACACGATTCGCATTCCGACCGAGGAAGCCGTCGTTCGTGATGTCGTCTGGCAGCCGGCGACGCCCGTGGGAGACATAAACTCGTCCGCCGATGACTACGAGGTGGAAATCTCGTCCGACGGCGGAACGATGTTCGTGGTCCGCGGTCGCCCCGGCGAGAATGCCGATATTCATGTCGCATACCGTAAGGGCGCCTCCTGGAGCGAGACCAAACCGCTCGGCATCATCAACACGCCTGAGGATGAGCTCGGCCCGGTGCTCTCCAGCGACGGCCGCTCACTTTATTTCTATAGCAACCGTCCCGGCGGCCTCGGGGGTTACGACCTCTGGGTGAGCCGGCGCGGCGACGCCGAATGGCGGGAGCCGGCCAACCTCGGCCCGGCGGTCAACTCGGCGTACGATGACTATGGTCCGGCACTCCCGGCCGACGGGAGTACGCTCTACTTCGCCTCCAACCGGCCGAAGCCCGACGAAATCGACGTGGATGGTCATGACACGTGGTCGGCGACGCTTCGGGCGGATCGCCGCGTGCGGGATTTCGATCTCTACAGTTGCGCGCTCTCCGAGACCGGTCCGCTCGCCGCGGCGCCGCTCGCCGCGCTGAATTCGCCGTTTGACGAAGGCGCGCCGGCGGTGAGTCCGTTCGGCGATTTTCTCTACTTCGCCAGCAACCGGCCCGGCGGGCTCGGCGGGTATGACATCTATCGATCGCGGCTGCGCGGCGGCCGTCCGGGCGAGCCCGAGAGTCTCGGCCCGACCATCAACACGGCGATGAATGAACTCGATCCGCGGCTGTCTCTCGGCGGCTACGGGCTCTATTTCAGCTCGGATCGCGGGCGGGGCGGTGCCGACCGACTGGACAATGACGCGAATGCCGAAGCGACCGCAATGAAAGTTCACCAGGCGCGGCCCGCCCAAGCCGAACAACGGCTGCGCGATTACGACGTCTTCTACTCGGCGTCGCGCGAGGTTTTTCGCGAAATGGATACCAGCCGGGCGGCGATTGACTGGGCGGCGCTCTGGGCGGCCATCGGCCCGAACCTGGCATGGGCGCTGCTCGCGCTCTTGCTCATTGCGCTGCTGCTCGCGCTGATGCGCGACTTCAAGAATCGCCAGCTCAGCCTTCTGGCGCGCTGCCTCTTTGCCTCGCTGATCGCCCATCTGGCGCTCCTCCTGCTCTTTAACGTCTGGCAGGTCGGCAGCGCGGTGGCGACGGCCTTCAAGGGACGCGGGGAGATCAAGATCTCGCTCGTCTCGACGGCGGTCGGCGAGACCATTTCAACGCAGATTCGCGGCGCCCTCACCGAGGCGGCTACTCCGGCGGCACAGGTCGCCGATGCGACGGCCGTCGAGTTCTCCCATCGCCCAATGCCGGTCGAGATGAATCGCGTTGACACGCGGTCGATGGTAACGCCGATGGCGCCTGTCGAGCCGGCCGCCTCAGCAGTCCGAACCGATGTATCTGAAACCGCCGATGCAACGGTTGAGTCCGAAATCGCGTTGCCGATCGCAGTCAGCGCGACCGAGCGCGAACATGAATTGGACCCAGCGCCCATCGCCGAAAGTCTGACCACGCCCGTCGATTCACCGCGCGAACGAACGGAGGAGGCGGCACTCGTCGTCTCGCCGCGTTCAATGCATTCGGAGCCCCAGCCGACGAAGCCTTCATTCGCCACCTCGCAGCCGGCCATGGAACGGGTTGAGCTGGAGCCGGCCGCCGCCATGACGGTGTCGTCGTTCAACGAGTCATCGACGGCGAGCCAGTCGCCGGCATCACAGGTTACGGATTCCCCGCTGGTCGCTGCTGTCAGGCCGCCGAAACTCGATCCGTCAGTTTCGTCCGGCGTATCGGCTTCAACTGTGCCCCTGGATGCGCTGGCGCTTCCGCGATCGAATGAACCGGAGTTGTTGGAGTCGGCGGAATCGACGCCGCGTCTCGAGGCGGAGATTCCCGGTCATGCACTGGCGACTCCCGTGCGAGTTGACGTGGATCACACCAGGGGTGCGAATCAGGTTGCCGTAGAAACAACGAAAATCATGCCGGTCGAGAATTCTTCGATCGGGTCGGCCTCTACTTCCGTGGTTCGACCATCGACGACTTCAGACGCACGCGTGGCGTTGCCACAATTGAAGCCGAACGCGCATGCCGAAGATTCAGCGATCGTGACGAGCGTGTCGCCGTTGGCCTTCGATTTTCAATTGCCTGCGGATGATCGCGCGGCTGCCGTCGTACCGAACGAGGCCGCCGCCCGATCTGTGACGGCGGCGAAGAGTGACGCAAAGCCGGCGGACGCGCTCGGCGTGCTCTCGCCCCAACCGGTGGATGCGACGGTGGCGCGTTCCGACATTCGGCCCGCCGATTCGAATATCGTCGAATCGACGCTCGTGGGCGACGCGGTCGTCGATGATGCCGCTCGTGAGTCCGGGAATCCGGATTCGACCCGGCGCGACGCCTCCAATCAGTCTCAGCCGGTCGAATCATCCGCGATGACGATTCAACTGGCGTTGCCGTCGGATTCCGACCTCGTCGGCGGCGGGCGAATGCCGCCCGACGCCATCGGGATCATTCGCGGCCGCGTCACGGAACAGGCGACGGGGCGGCCGAGCGTCGGCGCCCGGGTGCGACTCGTTCTGCCGGACCATGCGGATGTCGAGGCGACCACGAGCGAAACGGGCGAGTACTCGCTGTTCGTGCCGGCCGTTCCCAATTTCTTTGCGCTCTCGGCATCACAGGACGGCTTTGTGCCGCGCTCAGTCAACGTCCGCGCGGCGGACCTCGGCCGGGAGCCGGTCGTCGTCGATTTCCGATTGGAGCCGCTGACGGATCTCGTGATCGCCTTGGAGGAATCGCCGGACGTGCATCACCTCGGCAACGATCAGTTCGAGGGACGCATCAACAGCCAGTTTCAAAAGCAGTCCGAAGGCCGGATTTTCCTCCATCCGTTCCAAGTCACCGAGGCTCAACTCGCACCCGCCTACTCGCGGGCGGAGATTCGACTCCTCGCCCGCGGTGTGCAGTGTCCGCATCAGATTCGAATCAATGGGCGGCTGTTGCGATCGCGCCTCGATCGTTCACCGAACAACGGCAGCTTCGGCGAATTCACGGCCGAGTTTGATCCACTCTGGCTGCTGGTGGGGGAGAACACGTTCAAGATTCGCGCCCAGTCCTGCCGCGGCGATCTGGATGACTTCGAGTTCGTGAACATTCAGATCCGTCTTGTACCTTGACGCACCACCGCGCCCCGATTCACCTCGCTTCACCGAGAATGAGT
>CALLKH010000070.1 GCA_938008425.1 uncultured Planctomycetaceae bacterium
GCAGCGCAAAGCCGCGGTGCTGCGGCCCAACGCCGCCGGCCCGCAGGCGCGATTCAATCTGCCCTCGATTCCGCCCGGCTTCGAGTTCATCGGCGCGCAGCCGAACCAGACCTTCTGGGTGCTTCCGCAGAACCAGACCAGCGGCGTGGTCTTTCTCGGATTTTCCACTGAGCTGATGACCGCCAACGATCGGGCGCGTATCTGCACGTGGAATCCGAACGATCCGCGCGGCGGCGCCAACGTCGCGGCCAAATGGTTTCGGGTCGAACTCGTCGGCGTGAACGGACCGGATGGCGGCCATTTCGCCGGATGGCAGACCAGCGGCACCGGCTCGGTGACGAAGTTCTTCTCGACCTTCGAGGGCGGAATCGCCGAAGACGACGCCATTCACCTGCTCGCCGGCTCCCACGCCCACATGAACTGGGCTTTCACCCAGTCCGGGCTGTATGAACTCAGCTTTCGGCTCTCGACCTATGTCACGCCGATGCGGGGTGACCTCGAATGCGATTGCACCGTCGATCTCCTCGACGTGCCCGCATTCGTCGAAGCGCTCCTGACGCCTGACGACTATCCGGAGCATTTTCCCGACTGCAATATCATGAATGCCGACATCAACAACGACGGCCTGCGCGACGGCAGCGACATCGTCGGTTTCGTCGATCTGCTCGTAATGTCGTAGTGAAAGTTGAGATCGACGACGATACGAGTCGGCGACTACGCCACGCTGCCGGTGCAGCTCGAACCTGCGCCGGCCGTGCAGGCGTAGCAATGATTGCCCGTGCAGATTTCGCGGGCGGCAAGCCGCGCCGGGTCGAAATCGCGAATGTGCGCCGGCAGGCCGTGATTCACCGACACGTCGAGCATTTGGTTGAAATCGCAGTCGTAGAGTCGGCCATCCCAGCCGACGCTGATCGTCGTGCGGCACATGACTTCCTGGGCCGCGTCGTCGTTGAACGCGCCCGCCAGCTTCTTCATGTATGACTCGTAGTTGCCGGTTGAAATGAGAAACTCAAGAAACCGGCTGATCGGTATGTTCGTGATCGCGTAGAGCCTGTTGAAGACGATGCCGTGCCGCCGGGCGAGTTCCCGCTTGTAGTCGGCCTCGATCGCCGCCTGCTTCGGCGGCAGAAACGCGCCGACGGGATTGAACACCAGGTTGAGCGCCAGGCCGCTGCCCTCCCGGCCATACCCCAGCGCATTGAGCCGCTTGAGCGCGGCGATCGACCGTTCGAAAACGTGCTCACCGCGCTGGGCGTCGGTCTGCTTTTCCTGGTAATACGGCAGGCTCGCGACGACCTCGACCCTTCGCGAGGCCAGAAACTCCGGCATGTCTTCGTAGCCCGACACGGTCAGGATCGTCAGGTTCGACCGGTCGATAACATGCCGCCCCATCGACACCACCTGGTCCACCAGCCAGCGAAAGTTCGGGTTCATCTCCGGGGCGCCGCCGGTGAGATCGACGATCGGGGCGTCCGTCCGGGCCAGCGCCGAGAGGCAGAGCGCCATCGTCTCGCGCGTCATGATCTCCTTGCGATCCGGCCCGGCGTCGACGTGGCAGTGGCCGCACACCTGGTTGCACATCTTGCCGACGTTGATCTGAAAGGTCGTAATGCCGACGGCGGTCAGCGGCCGCAGGCCGGCCTCGCCCATGCGCGTTTCAAACGGCGCCACATCGGCGGCGCCGGCGATGATGCGTCGCTGTTCGTCGATCACCGACAGGGGATGATGTCGCTTCAGGAGTGATTGCGTCATATAGACTCCCCTCATCCCGTGCGGGTGAGGGTTTCGGCGAACGGTGCGACAGATAGCGCATGCCGCTCGCGAATCGACAATGTACTCAAGGGTGCTCGTCACCGGTGCAAGTCAGCCCATCGGGGCTGACCGGGCGGCAAATTCAGTTCACATACTGTAGCGGCGCGGGGCGGCGAATTCGACCGATGTCGAAAAATGGACCTTCTGCGACAGGCCCAGTCCGCCGGCCATGGCCTCACATCGACAGCTTCTCGGCCACCGTGCGCATCTGCACGCCATGAACCAGTGTCGCCCCGGCTCGAATCGCCGCCGCGACGTGAATCGCCTCGGTCATCTGCTCGAGGTTCGAGCCACGCTCCAGGCTGTCGCGCGTGTAGGCGTCGATGCAGTACGGGCACTGAATCGCATGCGCCACGGCGAGGGCGATCAGGCTTTTCTCACGCTCCGACAGCGCTCCCTCGGCAAACACCGGGGCGTAATACTTGTTGAACTGCTCCCAGAGTTGCGGCGCATCCTTGCCGATGTCGCCGAACCTGGCCAGATCTTCAGACTCGTAGTATCCGGGCATGCGTCATCCTCCTTTTGAATTCGTGAGCCCCCGTGGATCGCGTCGCCGCCGCGGCGCTACCCGATCAGCATCCCCGCGATCGTCCCCGTCATCCAGCACGCCATCGCCCCGCCCAGCATCGCCCGCGGGCCCAGTCGAACCAGATCGCCGCGCCGATCCGGCGCCAATTCGCCGATGCCGCCAATCTGGATGCCGATCGAACTGATATTCGCGAAGCCGCACAGGCTGTAAATCGCCATCGTGGCCGCACGCGGCGACAGTCCGCCCGCCTTGATCGTATCCGAAAGCGACTGATAGGCGATCAACTCGTTCGTCGCCATCGCCTTGCCGAGCAGTCCGCCGGTGACCCGACACTCGGCGGCGTCCACGCCCTGCAACCAAGCCACCGGCGCGAACGCCAGCCCGAGCACGCCGTCCAGGTCCAGTCGTTCCAGTCCGATCGACGGCAGCACGCTCGCCACCGGCCCCCAACGGCCGACATACCCCAGCCCGATATCCACCAGCTTGATCATCGCGATGAATGCAATCAGCATCGCAATGACGTTGATCGCCAGCCGCATGCCCTGCGACGCGCCCGAGGTCATGGCATCGACCAGGTTGCGCGTTTCGCGTTCCATTGAAACACTCACCGACTTTGACGTCTCCGGCGCTTCCCGCTCGGGAACCATGATCTTCGCCATGATAAACGCGGCCGGCGCCGACATGAGCGAGGCCGTCAGGAGGTGCCGCGCCACCGCCACCCCGGCCTCCTCGGTGGTCCCCAGCATGGTCACATAGACCGCCATCACGCCGGCCGCGACCGTCGCGAATCCGCCCGTCATGAGCGCCATCAACTCGGATTTCGTCATTCGCGAGATGTAGGGCTTCACCAGCAGCGGCGCCTCGGTCTGCCCGAGAAACACGTTGGCGGCCGCCGCGAGGCTCTCCGCGCCGCTGACCGCCATGGTTCGCCGCATGACCCACGCCATCATCGCGACCACGCGCTGCAACACGCCGTAGTGATAGCCTATCGACGACAGCGTCGCGACGAGAATGATCGTGGTGGCGATCACCACCGCGACATTGGCGAACCACGGCGCTTCACCGCCGCCGGTGAACGGCGTGAAGACAAACCGCGCCCCGGCATCCGCGCCGGCCAGTACCGTCGTGACGATCCGGCCGATCGCATCAAATACCGCCCGACCGGCATCGGTTTTGAGAACCGCGAGCGCGAGTACCCACTGAAGCAAAATGCCGCTGATGACAATCTTAAGCGGGAACTTTCGCCGATCCGTTGAGATCAGCCATGCGAGAAAGAGCAGCCCGAGGATTCCGATGACGCCGCGGATGTAGATCATGGATTCCTTCTCCGCGCGAAACCGATTTCACCGTTCCTCCGGCGGAATCGACAGCGGCTCGAAGTGCGCCTCGCACCGCGGCTCATAGTCCGACAGGCCGCCCACCATGTGCTCGGTGTTCACGGCCGTCATCCGCTGCGTGTAGGGCGACGGCTTACCGCAGACCCGGCAAGGCGCGGCCTTCACCACCACCCGGTCGGCGATCGCGCACAACTGCGGCATCGGCTCGAACGGCCGTCCCCACGCGTCATTCGAGATGCCGGCGACGATGACTGAAATGCCGCGAGCGAGCAGTTGCTCGACCACCGGCACGAGCGCCATCTTGAAAAAATGCCCCTCGTCGATGGCGACAAGATCGACGTCTTCCACGCGGTCCAGAATCGCCACGGCGTTCGGCACGCGAACCGCATCAAAACGCTCGCGGCGATGCGTCACGAGTTGGTTCGCATCGTACCTATCATCGATCTGATGCTTGAACGCCCGGACGCGCAGCCCCTGCTCCTCGGCGCGATGAAGCTGCGCGATGGTGTGCTCGGTCTTGCCGCCGAACATCGAGCCCTGCACCACCTCCAGCGTGCCGCGTTTTGAATCGGATGACATCGCGGCGAATTGTCGTAGGTTTGAGCGATTCTGCAAGCGGTCTGCACTCGCCACTCCGGCCGCCTGTGAATCGAATTGCGCAACGATCGCCCAGATTAGACCGTCACCGCTGCCGTCTCATAGGCCGCCTCCAGCACCGCCTTGAATTCCGGCGGCGAGACCTCCGCAGGCTCCCGATACCAGAATGAAAACTCCGCCCCGCTCGTGCCCGGCCGCGAGAATTCCTGCTTGAACCCGAGATGCTCCACCTGCGTCGGCGTGAACCGCCCCTTCGGCACGTGAACATCCACGCGGAGCGCATCGCCCTGATGCGTGATGATCTTCCCCACCCGCGCGCCGTCGGGCGTCGTGATCTCCACGAACACCTTTCGATCCCAGAGCATCTTCGCCTTCGGCAGCGTCTTGGAAATCTGCCCGATGAGGAGCGTCAGCGCCAGCGGCTTCCACTTCTTCGGCTGTGTCCGAGGGATGATTTCCTGCGAAAGATGCCACGCACGGCCGTCATGCTTCCAGGGCTCGCCGCCCTTTTCGCTTTTCGCCAGCGTGCCCACGTGCTTCAGGTATACCGCCATCGCATCGGCCAGGAACTTTCGAAATGCCGGTGTATTGATTTCCCTTTTGTCATGGACCATCACGCGAATCTGGTCCATCTCGTTGTTCGCCGCCCGGATCTGTACCCGCGAGCCGCCGCCGTAGGCTTGAATATCCTCGCGATCGTCCAGCGACTTGAGCGACAGCGACGCCGCCAGCGGCTTCTGCTTGAACGCCCCCTTCGGCACTCTGAACAGAAGATCGAGCAGCCATCGACCGGCCGTCAGGGCGTGCAGGAACCATGGCACCGCCGACTGTGCCAGCCCCTTCGGCGCCTTCGCCGCGATCTCCACCCGCGCCCGGTCATTCCAGTCCGTCGGCTGAAGACCCGCCTTGCCCAGCTTCTCAATCGAATCGACGACGTAGGTCAGCGCGGCCCCCTCCCACTCCACCGGCTTCGCGTCGCGCGACAGTCGATCCCGCGTGTGCCATCGCTGACCGTCGCGCTGCCACGGCATCTTCACCGCCCGATCCTCGTCGATCACCAGTCTTTCCGACTCGATCGGCCTGGCCGCCGCCTTCTTCGCGTCGAAGACCGGCCGCTCCCGATGCGGCCCCGCGGCGAGCAGCTTCGCCAATAGCCGCCCGGTGTGCGATTCGCCCGCCTTCGCGAGCTGCTCCGGCGTGCCGGCCGCGACGATTCGGCCGCCCTCGTCGCCCGCCTCCGGGCCGAGGTCCAGCACCCAGTCCGCCGTTTTGACGACATCAAGGTTGTGCTCGATGCAGACGACGGTGTTGCCCATGTCGACCAGCCGGTGGAGCACATCCAGCAGCTTTCGCAGATCATCGAAGTGCAGGCCCGTCGTCGGCTCATCAAGCACGTACATCGTCCGTCCGGTGCTCGGCCGGCCCAGTTCACCGGCCAGCTTCACCCGCTGCGCCTCGCCGCCCGAGAGCGTCGGCGCGCTCTGGCCGAGCGGCAGGTAACCCAGCCCGACATCGGCCAGCGTCTGAAGCATCCGCCGCACCTTCGGCACGTTCTCGAAATGCTCCAGCGCTTCCGCGACCGGCATCTCCAGGATTTCGGCGATGTTCTTGCCCTTGTAGCGCACCTCGAGCGTCTCGCGCTGATACCGCTGCCCGCCGCAGGATTCGCACTGCACCCAGACGTCCGGCAGAAAGTGCATCTCGTGACAGACCTGCCCGAGTCCCTCGCAGGCCTCGCATCGCCCGCCCGGCCGGTTGAAGCTGAACCTGTTCGCCGAGTAGCCGCGCACCTTGCTGTCGGGCAGCTTGGCGAAGACTTCGCGCACGACATCGAACACGCCCGTGTAGGTCGCGGCGTTCGACGACGGCGACATGCCGATCGGCTGCTGGTCGACGTTGATCACCTTGTCGACGAATCCGATCCCGCGAATCTCCCGGTGCCGCCCCGGCGTCATCGTCGCCCGGTGCAGCCGAGCGGCCAGCGCGGGGTAGAGAATATCCGTCACCAGCGAGGACTTCCCCGAACCCGACACGCCCGTCACGCAGATGAACCGCCCCAGCGGGAAGTCCGCATCGACGCTTCGCAGATTGTTCTGGCTCGCCCCCTTGATCGCCAGAACCGGCCGTTCGGCGTCGGCGTGGTTGATCTTCTCGCCCCGCGCCGCCTTCTCGCGGAAGCCGGCAACGGGCCTGCGATTGGTCGGCACGGCGATGGCATCCTTGCCCGCGAGGTACCGCCCCGTCAGTGAATCCCCGTTGCGTTTGAGCGCTGCCGGCGCGCCTTCTCCGACCACACGGCCGCCCAGCGCCCCCGCGCCCGGGCCGAAGTCGATCAGATGATCCGCCGATCGCAGAATCTCCTCGTCGTGCTCGACCATGAGCAGTGTGTTGCCGAGATCGCGCAGCTTCTGAAGCGCACCGATCAGCCTTCGATTATCGCGCGGATGCAGGCCGATCGTCGGCTCATCGAGCACATAGAGCACGCCCGTCAAACCGCTGCCGATCTGCGATGCCAGCCGAATGCGCTGCGACTCCCCGCCGGAAAGCGTCGGGGCCGAGCGACCGAGCGTGACGTAGCCCAGCCCGACATCGATGAGAAACCGCAGTCGCGATTTGATCTCGTGCAGAAGCTCGCCCGCGATTCGCGCCTGCTGTCGATCCAGCTTGAGCGACTTGAAGAACGCCGCCGCCGCTGTCAGTTCCATCGCGGAGACTTCGACGACGCTCTTGCCGCCGAATCGCACGCACCGGGCTTCGGGCCGGACGCGTCCGCCGCCGCAGCTCTGACAGGGAATGTCCGTCACCATCTCCTG
>CALLKH010000071.1 GCA_938008425.1 uncultured Planctomycetaceae bacterium
TCGCCGTGCCGATCCTCATCCAGGTCTATTTCAACTCGTCGGTCGTCTATCTCCTCATGAAGAAATTCGGCGTGCCGCATCGAATCGCGGCCCCCGGCGCCCTCATCGGGGCCAGCAATTTCTTCGAGCTCGCGGTTGCAACGGCCATCGCGCTCTACGGCCCGGACTCAGGTGCCGCGCTTGCGACAGTCGTCGGCGTTCTCGTTGAAGTGCCGGTCATGCTGTCGGTGTGCGCCTTCTGCAACCGGACGCGCGGCTGGTTCGATGCCGAGACTTCGGCGGACTGCCCGTCGCCCTCGCCGGGCTGCTGCGCGAACTGGGAGCGGTTCGCGGGCGCCTCGTCGTCATGATGGTTTCGCCGCGACCCTCCCGCGCCCTCGGGCAGAGTGACGAAGTCATGGCGATCAAGCGGGCTGAACCACTCCGAAGACGTGCTTTCATTCCCGACGACCGTTCGGCTATACTGAACGTGGGACGTTGACAGCCCGCCGTGAGAGCCGGAAGCCATTACGCCCATGAAAGAGGCCCACGACATCCTCGCCGCCGCCCGCCAGCGCCGCGCCTCTGACGTTCACATCGTGGCCGGCTCACCGGTGCTCTTTCGCGTCGAGGGCGAACTCATGCCCGCGACCAAGGAGGCGCTGACACCCAAGCTGGCCCGCGACATCAGCTATTCGCTTCTCTCGCCCGACCAGGTGCTGGAGTTCGAAAACGAACGCGACATCGACTTCATGCTCTCCGACGCCGATCGAAACCGGCACCGCATCAACATCAGCTACAACGACGGCTGCGTCGGCGCGGTCATCCGGCTTCTGCCCAGCGAGCCGATGCAACTGGAGAATCTCAAGCTGCCGGAAATCGTCACCCGCGTGACGCGCGCCCGGAAGGGCCTCATCCTCATCACCGGAAGCACCAGCCAGGGCAAGACCACCACCATGGCGGGCATGATCGACTTCATCAACCGCCACATGCGAAAGCACGTCATCACGATCGAGGATCCGATCGAATACGTGCACAACAACAAGAACTCCATCATCCGCCAGCGCGAGATCGGCAAGGACACCCGAACCTTCATGCGCGGCCTCCGCGCCGCGCTTCGGCAGGACCCCGATGTCATCGCCATCGGTGAAATGCGCGACTACGACACCATCAAGATCGCGCTGACCGCAGCCGAGACCGGCGTGCTCGTCATGTCCACGCTGCACGTCATCTCGATCGACAAGATCATCGAGCGCCTGCTCTCGTACGCCCCCGACGGCTCCGACGGCCACATCCGCACGCTGCTGGCCGAAGCGCTTCTCTGCATCGTTCATCAGGAACTGCTGCCGACGATCGACGGCGGCAAGCGCATCGCGGCTGAGACGCTTGTCGCGACCGACGCGGTGCGCAACGTGCTTCGCAAGCGCAACACGTACCACCTGCGCAACGCCATCACGACGGGCCAGCGCTTCGGCATGCAGTCGATGAAACAATCGCTTGATCTGCTTCGCGATGAAGGCGTGATCAACGAGGCGGTCTATAACGGAGTGTACGAGAGCTACCGCTGACGGCTAGTCGTCGAACAGGTCCTCGAAGAAATCGTCGAAGATATCTTCGAGATCATCGAGATCATCCAGGTCCAGATCGTCGAGGTCGTCCAGCAGATCCTCGATCTCATCATCGAGATCATCCAGATCAACGCCGCAGCCACCGGTCGATGACAGGGCGAACAGCAGCGCGCCGCAGAAGAGCCAGTTCAGCCATGTTTTCTTGCTCATGGCGTGGCATGATACCGATCTTCGACCGCATTTTTCAATCACATTTCATTCGGATGGACGCCTCGCCGGCTACGCGGCTTTCGGCCGTTGCGCCCGTATCCAGCGGATGATCGTCTGAACGACGACATCGTTGTATTCCCCGCCTTGATACCCCGAGAGGTAGCTGTCTTCCTGATCGTCCGCCTGGAACGAGCCGTGATCCACCTCCGGCAGCGACTTGTACGTCGCGCGACTGTCGTGGGCCTTGTTCACCGCGGTGACGACGGCCTTGGCATCGGCCTCGTTGGCCTGGAAGTCCGCCTCGCCCCAGAGGCTCAGCACCGGCAGGTCCAGCCGCGCCCAGGCGGAGAGCAGATCGGTCGTCGCGATGGATCGAAAATAGTGCAGCGGGATGCCGAGCATCATGTCTTCGCGCGGCGCGAGATTGTCGGCGATCGGCACCAATGCGGGATAGTCATTCAGCAGCGTTCGCGGATTCGCCCCGGGCTTCGCGCAGGCCGCCAGGAACTTCTCCAGTTCCTTCGCGCGCTTGTCAATTTCGTCGGCCTTCACCGTTTCAAGATCCCAGACGCGGCGGTGCATTTCGACCATGCCGGTTGTCCACGGGCGGACGGCCGTCGAGCCGTAGGAAATCACGCCGCGAACGGCAGGCTCAGCGGCGACGAGCGGGACGAGCGCGCTGCCAAGCCCCTGCGAAAAGACATACACCCTTGTCGGATCAACGAATTCGTACTGGCTCAGCCGCTTGGCCGCGCTTCGGTAGAGCGCGACATCGGTGTCGAACGGCGTCGCCTGGGGGTCGCCGCCGTCGCTGTCGCCGACGCCGAATCGATCGACGCGCATGGTGACGATGCCCGCGCTCGAGAAGCCGTCGATCGTCAGGGCAAACGGATGCCGCGCCATTTGCGGCGGAAGCTCGCTCGATTGCGGCAACGGGCTGGGCAGCATCAGCACGGCCGGCAGTCGCCCATCGCCCTCGGGGCGCGTCACGAGCGTTCGCGCCCGCTGATCGCCGACGGAGCACGAATCGTAGATGACTTCGTGATTCTCCGACGTCTCCTTTGGCCGCGGGGCCAGCGTCAGATCGGTCTCTATCGTCTCGTCGCCGCGCTTGACGGTGAGCTTGATCGTGTCGCCGCCGTAAAACTTCCTCATCATGCTCATGAACTGCGGCAGTTCCGAAACGTCGTCGCCGTTCACCTTGATGATCACGTCACCCGGTCTGAGCCCGGCCTTTGCGGCAGGCGTGTCGGGCATCGCCTGCTCGACGCCGGCGCCGGTCGGCGCGGGAACAAGCCGCACGCCCAGCATCCCCCGCCGGCGAAGCTCATCAGCGGCCGATCGAGATGCGGTCAGCAAGAAAACGGCGACCGCGAGCAGGAGTAAGCGAACGAGGGCGGAATTCAAAGTGTTCATGTTGGCTCCATGGCGTGTGAATGGCGGGCAGCCCCTGTTTTGCCGGTGTCGCGGCTTTGCATGATCACATCACCGCGCGCAAAGACGCCCGTCGAGTGTATCCGATTTCGACAAAAACGATCCCCGCCCATCCAGCTACCCAAACTTCAAAACGAGTCCGAATCCCCGCTCTTTCGCCGCCCGTTCATCGGCCGCCTTTTTTTCCCACTCCAGCGCCTTAGAATGTCCTGTTCGAACGGCCAGCTTCTGAACCAGTAAGGAGATCTCGATGTCCGACGGGCCGAACACCACCAACACGCCGGCGCCCTTTTCAGGTTCGCCGGTCGCGGGAACAGTCAAGCAGCCACCCAAGCCGGGCGGCGTGCGAGGCCTGCTGGCCACGATCATCAGCACCATCTTCAAGCCCATCGTCTGGCTCATTCGGCCGCTGGTGTTCCGTGTCGGCAAGGAGTCGGGAAACCCGAAGGTCTATTTCACCAGCTTTTCGAACCTGCTGTATCTGTGGCCGATCATGCTGCTCGGCTGGATCGGCCCGTACATCGAGGGTTTCTGGATTTTCACGCCCGGCCTATTGGGCTGGGTGTGGATCACGGTGATGTTCATCGTCATCCTCTGCATCGGCTCTGACACCGATCGCAACAAGACGGCCGCCATCGCCGCCATTGTGCTGATCCTCTGGCTTTCGGGGCTTCTCCTGGAAGCGAAGAAGGGCATCCCCGTCCTCTCAAACATCTTCGACTTCTTCGCCAACTACAACGTAAAGTTCGATCCCGGCACCGCCGGCGTGTTCAGCATCGCAACCTTGATCACCCTGCTGTTCGTCGTCGGGGCGGCCTGGTTCGACGGCCGCTACGAGATCACGACACGGGAGATCACCCACAAACGCATCTTCCGCACCAGCGATTCGCTGCCGCGCGCCGCCAAGCGCATCAAGCGGGACTGGCGCGACATGATCGAGGTGTTCCTCGGGCTCGGCGCGGGCGACGTGATCGTGCTCGATACGAACAGCAATATCGTCATGCGGATTCCGAATGTGCCGTTCCTCTGGTTTTTCCGCCACGACGTGGACCACATTCTGGAGGTTCTCGCGACGACCGAAGTGGCCGACATCGCCGCGGCCATCGAGGAGGAAGATGCGGCCTGACCGCTCCTGGCGGCACGGGCCGTCACGAATTCAATTGAATTTGCCGGCCAACGGTGAAATCTGGAGCGTGTCTGAGCTAAGATGATGTATCGCTGGCGTCCAGCGGGGCCTTAAGAGGCCGGGAGGCGGCATATGCAGGTGCACTGCCCCACATGTCGAAAGCCACTCAGACCGGCCGCGAAGTTCTGCGGCCGATGCGGCGAACCCACACTGAGCACTCCGCCCCCCGTTGTCATTCTGGACGAAGAGGCGGGAGAGGAATCCACTTCGGTAGCCCCCCCGACGGTTCCGGCGAAGCGTTCGGGCGGCGGCACCGGCCTGCTAATCGTCATTTTCCTGCTCTCGATGTCAACATTGATGTTGTTTCAATTTGCGAGGCTCAAGTCCCGGGGCGCCTCGAACCAATGGCATTCCGCGCTTCAGCATCTTGATCATCTCCCGGCCGTTTCGCCCGAGGTTCGCCGCGCGTACGACATCGGCGCCACAAGGGCGGCGCTGCTTTATGACCTGTTCAAGGACAAGGACATCTCCGTGCGCGTGGGCCTTCGGGGCGACACCCTGTCGGCCGCCGGCACGCAGGCCGAGATTGAAGTGATCGAGTCGATCGTGGGAATCCTCGAGCGCGAACGCCGCGGGCCGGCAAAACCAAGGCGCCCGCGTTCGCTGCACCCGTTCATGGAGCGATCGTACGAACTTGGACGCGATCGCGCCCGGCACTTCGTCGATGTGCTTTCGCTGGCGGGATGGTCGATCAATCTGAAGCGCGACGGCGGTCGCGTCATCGTGACGGCGAGTGAAGAAGACCAGCGGCACATCGCCGCGCTGGTGGAAATCCTTCGGGGGCGCGTCGCACAGTCGAATCACAATCATTACAGACGTTAAGTCAGCGTCGCGAGTGGTTCATCATTGCGTCGTACCAGCCGCTTCAATTGACATGCCCAGATCCAACAATAGACAAAGCCCTGGTCATGCATGACCAGGGCTTTGGTTTATCGCAATTCTCGCAAGACGAACAGAATCGCCTTACGCAAGATTCATCGTCATGAGGAACTCGGCGTTCGACTTCACCTTGTGCAGTCGCGCCGTCAGCATCGACATCGCCTCGACCGGGTTCATGTCGACCAGCACGCGTCGAAGCTTGTACACCAGCTCCAGCTCCCGCGGATCCAGCAGGATTTCCTCTTTTCGCGTGCCCGACGCCGCGATGTCGATCGCCGGCCAGGTTCGCTTCTCGACCAGTCGCCGGTCGAGGTGAAGCTCGCTGTTGCCCGTGCCCTTGAACTCTTCAAAGATGACTTCGTCCATCTTTGAGCCGGTATCGACGAGCGCGGTGCCGATGATCGTCAGCGATCCGCCCTCTTCAATGTTTCGGGCGGCGCCGAAGAATCGCTTCGGCTTCTGGAGGGCATTGGCATCGACACCACCGGTGAGGATCTTGCCGGAGTGCGGCACCTCGGTGTTGTACGCGCGGGCCAGTCGCGTGATCGAGTCGAGCAGGATCACCACGTCGCGGCCGTATTCAACCAGTCGCTTGGCCTTCTCGATGACCATTTCGGCGACCTGCACGTGCCGGCTCGCGGGCTCGTCGAAGGTGGACGACACGACCTCGGCCTTGGTATGCCGCTGCATTTCGGTCACTTCCTCGGGCCGCTCGTCGATCAGCAGAATGATGACGTACGACTCGGGATGATTCGTCGTGATCGAGTTCGCGATCTTCTGAAGCAGAACGGTCTTACCCGTTCGAGGCGGCGCGACGATGAGCATGCGCTGGCCGAAGCCGATCGGCGTCACGATGTCGATGACGCGCATGTTGATCTCGTCGGCGGCGCGCTCGAGGATGATCCGCCGCGTCGGGTGCAGCGGCGTCAGGTCCTCGAAGTTGGTCTTCTCGGTGACCTTGTCCGGCTCCTCGAAGCAGATCGCCTCGACGCGCAGGAGGGCGAAGTACTTCTCGCTCTCCTTCGGCGGACGGATCTGCCCGGCGATGATGTGGCCGGAGCGCAGGCCGAAGCGCCGGATCTGCGAGGGGCTGATGTAGATGTCGTCAGGGCAGGGCACGTAGTTGTACTCGGGGCTGCGCAGGAAGCCGAAGCCGTCCGGCAGGATTTCGAGCACGCCCTCGCCGTACATGAGCCCGGGGCTGTTCTTGTTGATCTTCTCCTTGAGAATGCGCGAAATGAGTTCGGGCTTCTTGAGGAGGGTGTAGTCGGTGATGCCCTCTTCGTGGGCGATGTCGTGCAGTTCGGGGATGCTCATGCGCTGAAGGTTGGTGATGTGCAGGTCGCCGCGCTTGATCTTCTCATAGCGCTCGTGCATCTCCGGATCCTGCTTCTGCTGCGCGCCGCCGGGGGCAGGCGCGGGCCTCGCCTGATCGGCATCATCGTCCGCCATTCGCTCGCCAGCACCGGTTTCTTCGACGTCATTTTCGAGTTCGTCCATGACCACCTCGTCCTGATCGATCGCGACCGCCGCCTCCGGCTCACGTGCCGGCTGGCTGGGTCGAGGTCGGGGTCCCGGGCCTCCGTTACGACGAATTTTCTTACGCGGTCTCTGACCGCCTGGAGTCTTAGACATGGACCACTCCTTCGATGACATAGGGCTGCGCTGACATGGTGTGAACGTCCTTGGCTTGTTGGAAATGTCCCTTGGGATGCTGATCGACCGCTGCCTGCGGCAAGCCAATCCTTACCCGCGGCAGCCCCAGTAAATTCAAGGTCGATGGAGAACAGTTTCAGATTGAGCCGAAGTCCGCGAGGATTTGAGTCACGATACGCTCTACTTGCTTTCGCAGATCGGCCTGATTGGAGTTGTTCTTACAAATATGATCCGCTCTCGCCCGCTTCATGTCCAGAGGTTGCTGCGATTTTTCCCGGCGCGACAACTCCCCCTCGGGCCAGCCTCGCAGCTTCTCGGACCTCTCGCGCCGAACCTCCAGGTCGGCGTCAATGAACACCACGGCGTCGCACATCAGATCCAGGTCCGTCTCATACAGGAGCGGACTGTCGATCACAATGAACCGAATCTTAGGTTGTGAATCCAACTCCTGCATCGTGTCCGCACGCCGGACCGCGATGCGCGGGTGGATCAGTGCCTCCAGCCGGTGCCGCTGGGCAGGATCCGCGAACACCAGCGCCGCCACCTGCTTGCGATCCACCGTCCCGTCCGGCTGGAGCATGGACTGGCCCCACCATCGAACGATCTGATCCCGAACGTCCGGGGAATTGATCTCGATGCTGCTCAACTGGTCAGAGGAAATGACGCCTCCGCCCAGGTCGGCCATGATCTGCGCGACGGTGCTCTTTCCGGCGCCGACGCCCCCCGCAAGTCCGACGATCGGCTTGCGATACCGCCGTGTTTCTTTCTTATCCGTGGACGGGTCTCCAGTCGGCGACCTGACAATGCGACCGCCCCGAGGTCCAGTGTGGTTCACAACCATCGGGCTGGGAGATTCCGGGCCGGTCGGCCGGGTGCCGAGATGATGTCGGAGCGGTCAAACTCGCCGCACCGAAACCGTTCGTTTCCAGTACCCACAATTCGACCAGTAGTCTTCAGGGGGAACCGGGCTGGAACATCTGAGTATTCTAGCTTCTCAACAGCCCCATGTCACGCCGTTTTCAGGGCGTCAGGGGCGTGAAATTGGCGATTTTGGAGCACCCGCGTCCATGTCGCGTCATATCCTGTTTAACGGGTTCGGCCCCGTTGCTCCTTTAAGGCCAGGGGGATTTCCCGCACCGCGCCGCCGCCCGATCAGAATGCCTTTCCGGAATCGAGCAGGATGTTGATCGGCCCGTCGTTGACCGATTCGACCGCCATGGTCTGCTGAAATCTTCCCGTCTCTACGTTCAGGTCCAAGCCCCGCAAACGTTCGCACAGGCGCTCATACAGAGCATTGGCCAATTCGGGTGGCGCGGCGTCGATGAATGCCGGGCGACGGCCCTTTCGCGCATCGCCGTACAGTGAAAAGCTGCTCACCACCAGCGCGGCCCCGCCGGCTTCGCCGACATCCCGATTCATCTTGCCCGCCTCATCTTCAAATATGCGCAGGAAGCGAATCTTGTTCGCCATGAATTCGACTTCGGCCTCGCCGTCGCCATGACCGACGCCGAGATAGACAAGCAGACCGCGGTCGATGCGGCCGACGACATTGCCATCGATCGTGACCGACGCGCGACTGACGCGATGAATCAGCGCCCGCATGGATCCGCCTCGCGTGGGTTCGCCGCAATGCTCAACACCCGCGCAACGCGAACATGACGTGAACTCGTTTCGGCGTCATGCATAACGCTGCCCGGTTCATAATGTTGCCGGTAAGTTCGATAGGCATCACTTCCGGCGGCGATCAGCAGCACCGCGCCGAGAAGCAGCAGCGCCCGGCGGTGTTCACGACCGGCCGCGATGAAGTACAGAACGGCCAGTGTCGCCATGGCGGCGGCGGGCACCCAGGGCTCCGGCCGTTGAAAACCCGAAGGCAGCAGTTCCAGGAGCGCCTTGAGCGGCATCAACAACAATGCGAGCACCCAGAGCGGCGAACTGAACGGCCGCCAGGTTGTCTTCATCAACCGTTCCGCCAGAAGCAGGGTTGGAATCGCGAAGACCGCCAGAACCAGCGGGTCATTCTGATCGATCCAGCCGCGAAGATCGCTCGTCGGCAGCCGGTGAAAGACGAAAAGGAACGCGGCGATGGCGAACGCCACCGCAATGGTCGCAACGGCGACCGAGTTGCGCCGCCGGGCGGCCCGCGCACTTTGAAGCGTGAGGAGCAGGATGGCGATCGCGCCAAAGGCAATTCGATACGGTCCGTCGTCGTCGCCGGCCGTCGGCGCACGCTCCGGCCAGAGTGTCATCTGGTAGGCAACCAGCAGCGCGATCGCGCACAGAAAGAACGAAATTCGCCGTGCGTAGGGGATCATTCGCCCGGTCGTGGTCCAGGGCACCCCATCCTGAAGCTGCTGATCCCATACGTTTGCCAGCCATGTCCAGAACGCCGCCATCACATAGAGCGCGAAGAGAATCGCGTTAAACAGGATGGGCATGCGATCGGC
>CALLKH010000072.1 GCA_938008425.1 uncultured Planctomycetaceae bacterium
CGTAGTGCTGGCCCCACAGGTGGGCGACGAGCCCGCAGCACTTGAGGATCTCCATCGCGCCGGAGTCGTTGTCATATTCGATGGCCAGATCGGCGCACGACTGCATCGACTCGCAGGCCGCCTGGTAGTGGTTGGCCGCGAGTTTCTTGCCCGTCTTGTAGGCGTTTGTCAGGATCGGCGCGATCCATTGCGCGACGACGTCGCAATGGGCCTTGGCGGCCAGATGAAGAATGCTCTCCATGTACGACAGGTCGTTCGGATTGAGCCCGAAGAGATGAAGCGCGTTGTTGAGCGCCTTCGGGTAGTCCTTTCCGCCGATCGGGTACTTCCGCGCGACGAGAAACCCCGGCGGCTTGCCGCCGACGCGCTGGCGATTTGTGGCCACGAGCCAGAGTTTTTGCAGCCCCTCATCGAGGGCGTCGGGCCAGTAGGCAAGCCCCTGGACAAACAGCTCCACCGCGTAGTCGTAGTTCCGCGCCTGCTCGGCCTTGAGCGCGTGGGCGAAGAGCTTGCCGGCCTTTTCCTGGCCTTCCTTGAATCCCACGAGTCGATCGGGCTTGTTCTTGCCGGCCGGCTGTGGTCCTTCTTTGTTTGTGTCTTCGCTCATGCGTCGGGTTGCTCGGTCTGAAGGCGGGATGCCCGGATAGACTGACGCCGCCGTCACTCATAATATTGCCGCGAATCTCCCCGTACCGCGCCGGCTGTCGCGCGCCCCTGAGCGTGCCGTCTGGTGTTCAGAAGCGCCGGAGGAGGCTAAAATCATTGTATCCTCATGGTTTTGAATAGGGGAGTATCAATTTGCCCGGTCTCGACACTTCATCGTTACGCATCATTCATTATCCAGACCCTCGTCTGAAGAAAGTCTGCAAGCCTGTCGAGAAATTCGATGCCGAACTGGCCGAACTGGCCATGAGAATGATCGACCTGATGCATGAGGATAAGGGCGTCGGGCTCGCGGCGCCGCAGGTCGGCGTGCTGCTCCGGCTCTTCGTCTGCAACGTTACGGGTGAGAAGGGAACTGAGTTGGTCGTCGTCAATCCCGAGTTAACGGACCTTGAGGGCGATATTGTTGCGGAAGAGGGATGCCTTTCAATCCCGGAGGTCACTGTTGACATGCGTCGCGCCGCTCGTTGCACGCTCAAGGCGCACGGGCTCAACGGCGAGCCGTTTACGCTGCGGGGTGTGGAACTTGCCGCGCGCTGCTGGCAGCACGAATGCGATCATCTCGACGGCCGGCTGATCATCGATCACATGTCCGAGGCCGACAAGATCGCCAATCGAAAATCGCTGAAGAAGCTCGAGAGCGAATACAAGGGCAGGTGATCGACCCGTCGGGCGTGGTTCGCTTCATATTTACGGGATCGTGTCATGCGCATCATCGTCTTCGGCTCCGGCGAATTCGCCATTCCGACCTTTGACTCCATCACGTTCGACGGGCACGACGTGCCAGCCGTGGTGACGCAGCCCGATCGCGCCCGCGGTCGCGGCAAGGAGCCGAAGCCGACGCCGCTCAAGGCCGTCGCGCTCGAGGCCGGCATTCCCGTCATCAGCCCGGAGAATGTGAACGCCCCTGAAGTCGTCGAGCAGATTCGATCGCTCAAGGCGGATCTCGGCTACGTCGCCGCATTTGGCCAGAAGCTCGGGCCCGAACTGCTGTCGATGTTTCCCGCTGGAATGGTCAATCTTCATGGATCGATTCTGCCGGCCTATCGCGGCGCGGCGCCGATCCAGCGGGCGGTGATGAATGGCGACGAGTTCACCGGCGTGACGGTCTTTCGCATCGTCGAAAAGATGGATGCCGGGCCGATCCTGATTCAGCGCCGAACCGGCATCAGCCCCGATGAAACGTCCGACGAGCTTCACGACCGCCTCGCCCGCATCGGCTGCGACGCCGTGCGCGAAACCATCAAGCTGCTCGAGGCGAATCCGAGACATCCCGGCGAGCCTCAGGACGAATCGAAGGTGACGATCGCGCCGAAACTGAAGAAGTCCGACGGCCGAATCACATTCGATGTTCCCGTCGAGAAGCTCTCCAGCCGGATCTGCGGACTCTGGTCGTGGCCCGGCGCGTTCTGCCGATTCATCTCGAAGGACGGCAAGCGCGACGAGATCGTGACGATCGCCCGCGCGGCGCCGTACGAGGGCAAGGCCTCGCCCGCGGCGTCGCCCGATCAACTCGGCGTCGTCACGGAGATGATGAGCATTCAGGCGATCGACAGCGAATTGATGATCCTCGAAATCAAGCCGGCCGGCGGCAAGCTGATGGCCTGGAGCGACTATGTGAACGGCCGGCGGGTTCAGCCCGGCGACCGGTTTGTGCCGGCGGAGATTGAGACATGATGATTCGAGAGGCCGCGTTCGCGGGCAGGTTCTACGCGGCCGGCGCTGAAAAGTGCCTGGCGGCGGTCGAGGACTGTTTGCGCGTGGCGAACGAGACGCCGGCGGTGCAGACGGCCGACGATCTCGATCGAATCGCGGGCGGCGTCGTACCGCATGCGGGGTGGGTATACAGCGGCGCGGTGGCGGCGCGGGTGTTTCAGGAGATCGCGAAACGGCCGCACCCGCAGGTGGTGGTCGTGTTCGGCGCGATTCACGTGCTGCACGGCAACATTCCCTCGGTGTTTCCCACGGGGGCGTGGGAGACGCCGCTGGGGCTGGCGGCGATTGATGATCGACTGGCCGACCGGCTGATGGGCTCGACGGGCCTGCTGGAAAACAACCCGCACGCCCACGAAGACGAGCACAGCATCGAGGTGGAGGTGCCGTTCATTCAGCACCTGCTGCCGGAGTCGCTGATCATTCCGATCATGATCCCGGTGAACGACAAGGCGGTGTCGCTGGGCCGCGCGGTCGGCCGAACCTGCCGCAGCTACGGCGTTCGCACGCTGTTTCTCTGTTCGACAGACCTGACGCACTACGGGGCCTCGTTTCGTTTCACGCCGAAGGGCGACGGCGAGGAGGCGCTCTGCTGGTCGAAGGAGGTGAACGACCGGCGGATGATCGACCTGATTCTCGCGATGCGGGCGAACGACGCGGTGAAGGAGGCCGTCACGCAGCGGAACGCCTGCGGCGGCGGTGCCATCGCCGCGACGCTGGCGGCGTGCGAAGCCTACGGCGCGAGCCAGACGCGGCTGCTCGAACACACCGCCAGCCACGAGGTGACGCGGCGGTTGTTCAACCAGCCGTCGACGGACACGGTGGGGTATGCGGGGATCGTGGTGGGGTGAGGGGAATGACGAATGAGGAATGTAGAATTGAGAATGTAGAAGTGGGATGGTAGAAACTGATATCCGCTCTTGAGTGTCTCTACGATGGTACCCTCCATCGGGTGCCACCTATATGAAGTGAGAAGTCAAGGCACTCCGTCCGCGGAGCGTGA
>CALLKH010000073.1 GCA_938008425.1 uncultured Planctomycetaceae bacterium
ACGGAGTACGAACGGGCGCTCGCGGTCATGGACGCCCTCAAGTCCGCCCTGGCCGACTGGAGCCCCCGCGACTTTGTCGACATTCAATCCCTGTATTGGGTTGTTGAAAACAAAACGACTGACGGCGAAGAGGCCGCATCGGGCCCACCGATTTCAATCGACGACGATCCCGAATTCACGATTGAAGAGGCAATGGACGGTCTGTTCATGCCTCGCGAGAGGTTTGAGGAGATTCTCAATCTCCTCCGATGGAAGAAGAATGTCATCCTACAGGGGCCGCCGGGCACGGGTAAGACATTCGTCGCCCGCCGGATCGCGAACGCATTGATGGGAGTGAATGCTCCCGATCGCGTGGCCTTCATACAATTCCACCAGTCGTTCTCCTACGAAGATTTCATTCAGGGCTACCGTCCGGCCGATGACGGAAAGTTCCGCCTGAAAGATGGCGTGTTTTACGAATTCTGCCAGCGTGCGAAGAAGGAACCAAAACACCGTTTCGTCTTCATCATCGACGAGATCAACCGCGGGAATCTGAGCAAGATTTTCGGCGAATTGATGATGTTGATCGAGCCGGACAAACGCGGGCCGCGCTGGGCGATGCCGCTGACTTACTCAAGCGACCCGTCGGACAGGTTCTATGTGCCGGACAACTGTTATCTGCTGGGCATGATGAACACGGCCGACCGCTCACTCGCCATGGTCGATTACGCACTGCGACGAAGATTTGCGTTTGTTGATTTGAATCCCGCATTCGAATCGGCGCAGTTCAAAGGCTACCTCGTTGAAAACGGCGTGGCCGTAAAGCTGGTCGATCAGATCAACTCCCGAATGGTCACGCTGAACCGCAAAATCTCCGAAGACACGACAAACCTCGGTCCGGGATACCAGATCGGTCATAGTTTCTTCTGCTCGCGCGGTGGCGATCTAGCTCTTGACGCTGAATGGTACCGGCGAGTCATCATGACGGAGATCGCGCCGCTGGTGAGAGAGTATTGGTTTGATAACCCCAATCTCTCTGAAACGCACGTCGACGAGCTCCTGGCAGGCATCTAGTACGCCATGACGATACCCATTCAGAACATCTACTACCTCCTCAGCTACGCCTGGTCTCGTTTGGAGGAGAGCGCGATCGTCGATGTTTCCGGTATTCCGGAGACCCGCCTGGTTGATTTGTTCGCCCGCGTGCTCGCGACCGGCGCGAAGCGCCTCATTCGACGCGGCCTCGACCGCGGGTATCTTCCCAGGCAGGAGGAGGTGTCCTGCCTGCGCGGCCGTGTCGACTTCGATGCCAGCCTGAAACGCATGCTGCTCGAACGAGCGAGCGCCTCCTGCGTATTTGACGAGTTGAGCCACGATGTGCTGCACAACCAGATACTCCGCTCGACGATCCGCCGGCTGGTCGCGATTCGGGAGCTCGACCCCGGGCTGCGCAGGGAACTGCTGGGCGTAGACCGCCATCTGGGAGCGGTGAGCCTAATCCGACTCAGTCGATTGACCTTCCGTCGATTGCAGATTCACCGACACAACGCGGTCTACGGTTTTCTCATGCAGGTGTGTGATCTGGTCTTCAAGAACCTGCTTGTCGACGAGGCCACCGGCGAATTCCAATTTCGAGATTTCACGCGAGACGAGAATCAGATGGCAGCACTCTTCGAGGCGTTTGTGCTGAACTTCTATCGCATCGAACGACCGGACCTTGACGTGAGGAGTGAACTCATCGCGTGGGATGCCGAGGCGGCGGATGAAGAGTCGGCCGCCTTTCTTCCGTCGATGAGAACAGATATCTCCATCCGATCCGGCCAACGAACTATCATCATTGATACGAAATACTACAAAGAGACCCTGCAAACCCATTTCAATCGATCGACGGTTCGTTCGTCGAACCTCTACCAGCTAAGCGCGTACCTTCGAAACCTCGAGCCGAGAGGTGGGCCGGATGCCAAAGCCGAGGGAATCCTGCTGTACCCGGTCGTCGCACAATCGATAGACCTGAGGTACAGAATCAGCGGGCACGAAGTGAGGATCTTCACGATCGATTTGGCCCAAGACTGGTCGGGCATACATATGGCACTCTTGAGATTGATAGAGCCTTCCGCCGCACTCTAGAAGCTATCCCAAAACCGGAAATCGCACGAGGCTAGTCGGTCAAACTCTCAAGAGCTCTCGGAAAATAGCATTGTCATGAGCGGTGCAAGCACTTGAGAAGCTGGTTTTGGGATAGCCTCTAGTCTCGCACTGGTGTCATCCTAAGGCGGATAATTCTGGGGAACTCATTCGACGAGCGGATCCTGTTCCGGGGCTGAAGACTGGCTCGCACTTCGATATTCTTGCACGGTGCGTTTCCCTCGCACAGTCGTGAATTCTTCCGTGCCGCACAGAGATGGCTTCGACTCGTCCACCGCGTCGCAATTGGGAGGCAACTCGGCGCGCTATTCTTGTTATGCGGTAAACGAATCGCACCGCGCGAAATGCAGGCCGCCAGGCCGCCCGGACTCCTGAGTCCGGGCGCCGGCGGCCGCTTCAACTCCCCTCGGCTTTCCTGCCGAAAGCCTCTCTGCCGTTACGGACCGAGCAGCGCATCCACGAACAACTGGATGTCCCTGCCGTCGGTCCGGATGTCCTGGTTCATGTCAGCGCACGCGCAGTTGCAGTTCAATGCGAGTGAGCCGAGCAGGCAGTTCACAAAGCACGGCACATCCGCCAGCGTCACGTCGCCGCTCCCGTTCACATCGCCGAGCAGCGGGCACGGCTCCGCGAACAGCTCAAACGCCATGTGCACCGGCGGTACCGGCGGCAGCGGATTCGGACACATCCACGGCTGCTTCTGCCACGGGCCGTACTTCCAGCAATCCACCGGCCACGGCTGCGGCGGCGTCATGTTCAGAATGCGCCCGGTGCAGGCCGTCTCCATCGGCGGGTAGGGCGTATCCTGTGCCAGGCTGGTATGCCAGCCCCAGAAATGCCCGTCCTCCGTCGCGTCGGAAGGAACATGACCCGTCAGGACTCGCTCGTCGAACGAGCAGGCGGGTGGCGTCCATGTGACACCCGTGACCGCCTGGATGCCGAGCCAGTACACCGCGTTGCCGGTCTCCTTGAACACGCCGATCTGCGCCGGCACGCTGTCCGTTCGCGGATCGGGCGCCGAGCAGAGCAGGCAGCAGAGATCGAGATCGACCGTGTACTCATAGATCGGATGCTGCAGGCAGTCGATGCCCACCGGGCCGCTGATCTCGACCGCCTCGGCCGGGGCGAAGTAGATACCCAGCACCGACGGGAGGTTCGAGACGCCGGCAGCCGGCGGACAGAGAGGTCCGATCGTCGGCGACTGCGGATCGGCCGGATGGAACGTGATGAACCAGCCGTCGACCACGTGGAACGGGTCGATTCCTCCCGTCGGGGCGTACCGCTCATCGAAGTAACTGCCCCACCACCGGATCGCTTCAATGCCGCGGCCGTCGGAGCGGAAGTCGTCGGTGACGACCTTGTTGACGTCGATCGGCTGCACCACGGCGTTTGACGTGATCTCAAACGCCATGTCGCTGTAGCGCTCGGGCACCAGCGGCGGAATGGGCGGCCAGATGATCGACTGCCACGGCTGCGGCGGGATCCGCTCTGCGGCCGGCGCCTGGCCGAGCGGCGGCGCGGGTCCCCTTCTCGCTTCCTGCCATCGCCAGAGCGGCGGGTTCGCGGGATCAACCGCGATCGCGCTGACGTCGAGCCAGTAGAAGATGCCCTCTTCCTGC
>CALLKH010000074.1 GCA_938008425.1 uncultured Planctomycetaceae bacterium
GGAGAAGGCGACGGATGATTATCTTCCCGCGCAGCGACTGACGCTGGTGGCGTGGAATCGGCTCGCCATGACTTTCTTCGGACCGCGGCCGCAGGCGGTGGCGGGCTCGTACATCGCGTTTCACATCCTGTTGATCGTGGCGACTTATCACCTGGCCGCTCGACTGTTCGATCGCCGGGTCGGCCTGCTCGCCGCCTATTTCACGGCGCTGGCGCCGCCATTCATTCATTACAGCACGACGATTCTGCCTGACATTCCGATTGCGCTTCTGAACGTCTTTTCGTTGTATGCATTCCTCCGTGGCTACGACCCTGCCGAGAAACGGGAGCGCCTTCCCGCGGTGTGGATGTGTGTCTGCGGGCTGTCGGTGGGGCTTGCCTATCTGGCGAAGGAGACGGGGCTGCTGCTTCTGCCGTTCTATTTCGTGCTGTGGTGCATTTACTCCCGCGGAAGAAACTGGAAAACGGCGGTTCGTCTCGGGTCGGCGTTCGCGCTGAGCGTCGGCCTTGTCGTGGTGATCGAGTATGTGACGCTCGCCTATCTCTACGATCGATCGATCTCGCGCATGGAGTGGACCGTCAAGCCGCTCAGCACCAACGTTCGGGAACACATCGCCCGGCATGGGACGAACCCGTTCGAACGATTCGCCACCGCCCAGCGCAAGATGAACGAGTTCTTCTTTTATCTGCCGGCGGCGCTGAAATGGACGCTGGTCGCGCTGATGGGGTTGTATCCATTCATGCGCCGGGCGCGATGGCCGGTGTTCACTATTCTGGTTTGGCTGTTCGCCTACCAGACCTGGGGATCCATGCGCTGGTCGGAATATTTCCCGCCGAGCATTCAGGCGCGCTACTACATCCCGGTGCTTCCGTTCGCGATCGTGATGGTGGCGTTCATGCTGTCTCGCGGCGCGGATCAGCTTCGCCGCATCCGATCGGAGAAGCCGCGAAAAGTCGCGATGGGGGCGGTCGCGACGCTGTTCGTGCTCTTTCCGCTGCCGGGGCTCAAGGCGGTTGATCGGGTCGCGGGAAAGTCGTATCGATCCCCGATGGTGGGCGGCATCGCACGGGCGGTGACATTCGCGCGGCAGCAGGATCGAGGTCCGGTGGTTGTTTCGTCGAACTGCCTCGAGCGATCCCGCTATATCGTCCTGGATTCCGGCATCAGCGGCATCTTGACGGCGAACCGGGTCGACGCGGGCCGGCTCTCGGAACTGCTCGCCGAAGGCGGATTCTACTACATCGAATCCGCCGAGCCGGGCTTTCACCCGCAGTCGCCGCTTGATTCCGTCATGCGCACGATCGTCGCGACGCGCTTTGAGCTTCCTTCCCGGGGAGACCCGTCCGCGCAGAACCGCAAGGCCGGCGCGTTCGAGCGAATTGAACAGTTCCTCGCCGCCAACAAGGGCGTCTGGGGAATGCGAACAACTTCGGAGGTCGAGCTCGGCCGACTGATCATCGACGGCCGAGAGGCGATCGTGACAGATGTCGGCTGGTTCGCACCCCTGAAGAGCCGCGCAGCTGAGCTTCGGCTGGCGGCCGGTCATCAGCCCGCCGCGGACCGCTCGCTGATTCCGCTCGGCGACCAGGCGATCCGGCTGGTTCGTGTGTCGGCGTCGCCCCCTGAGGGCCGGGCGATGGACGGGGCGGTGCGGGGAAGTGAATCATCCTCCGGCGAAGCGAAACTGGATCTGATTTCGGATGGGCGCGGTTGGGTGTCGTCCAATCGGCACGGTGGAGCAACGCCGGGCGGCGAGGCGCATCCGGTGAGTGTATTGACCGGCGATGGGATGTTGAGAGTCACCGTAAATCTACCGGATGGCGGCTACGAGTGGCTGACGCCGGCTGCGGCGAGCGATCGCGAGTCGCCGCTGGTGCTGGACGATGGCGTTTATGTCTTGACGATTGACCTGGAGACCGCCGCGAAGCCCGGCGTCGAACTCCGCCTTCGAATCTTCGATGACCCGGAATTCAAACGGCTGCGGCGGGCGCAGCGCATTACGCCCAGAAAAGGCGTCGGACGACTGGGCCTGCGCGTCGCCGGCGGACCGGTGTACTTGCAGCCTTCGATCAAGCTCTCAGGCGTGGGCGAGCTCACGTTGAGGGCGTTTTCGATCCGGCCAGTCTCACGGGATGAATAAGCTCACGTGAAAATATTTGTCGCCCGGATCGGCTGTGGTCGCCGAACCCGGTCGGTTCGAACCGGAATTTGCTTGACTCCCGCGGTGCGATTCAAAGAGACTGGGATGGATGGCCCGGGAATGCGTGCTCACGGCGGCATGATTGTGTCGTCTCAGGCGCCGCTCGGGCAGGAACGCCGCATGAACGCAAGAGCCACTCTCCAGTCCGCCGAGTCGACCAATCGCAGAACGATTCTCATTCGCGCGGTTGGTCCCTGCAACATGTCGTCGTGTCCCGCACTCAAGGACTACATTCGCGGATTCAAGAAGCCGGAGATGGGCGATATCTACATCGATCTCTCCGGCGCCGAGTCGATCGACAGCACGTTCACCGGGCTGCTGCTCTCGGTCGCGACCAAGAAGTTCGATGCCCAGGCCCCGGACCTGCATCTTGTCTCGCCGGCCGAACGCGTGCGCGAGGCGATTCGGTCCATGCATCTCGGCCGGTTCTTTGATGTTCAGGATCAACTGCCGGCCTGTGACGGCGAGTGGCGGGACATTCAGATCGATCCGCCCGAGGGAGCGCCGCTGGCGGAAACCGTGGTTGAGTGTCACAAGGAAATCATCAGGGCCGATGATCGAAACCGCGACGAATTCGGCCGCGTCGTCGAGGGATTCGAGGCCGAGTTGAAGAAATCGAAATCAGCGCCGGACGATGGGAAAGCGTCAGATCAATGATGCTTTCGGCGCAGCGGACCAGGGTCGTGCGGGACCGGAGTGGCGTTTGCGAAATGTGATGGCGGTTCATCGCCCGTAGGTCGGCGACTTCTCGGCGGGAGCGGGTTGGGTGGTCGCCGGCGCCGAGGTCGGCTGTGTCGTAGTAGCCGGCGCGGCAGCGGGTGATGCCGGCGCAGGCTCCGTGCTCGCCGGGCTGTCGATGGGAATCGCCAGCTTGCCGTTGACGTAGAGTTCCTTCCGGTCGATCGCGCCCGACTCGTCGTAGTAGACCCACTCGCCGTTCTTCTCGCCGAATAGATACTCTCCCTCGAACAGCACTTTGCCGTCGGCGTAGAAGGCCCGCCAGATGCCCGTCTCCTTGCCATCGGCGAAAAAGCCCTCGGCGCGAACCTTGTCATCCAGTGTTTTGACGAGGAAGCGGCCGTGGTTGATGCGTTCGTTGTTCGGCCCGCGCCGAAACTCGTAGAGGCGGACGTGGTCCTCCGCCTCTTCGATCCAGACTTCAGGCTCGGGGGCCTTGTTCACACCCGTGCCGGCGCCGCCCGCTCCAGTCGGCTTCGACGAGTCGCAGCAAACCTGCGAAAACAGGATCGAGACCGCAACGAGGCCCATGGCCCTTGCGGAGGCCATCATTCTTCTGCCGTGTGGAGGCTTCACCGTTCACCGTCGTTTCGTATCTCGGGGCCTTGGAAAACCGCTGTTTCAGGCGTCGAAACCGCCCCTGATTCTAGCTGAACCCCCGCCGCAAGGAAAACTTATGCGCATCGGCCGGTCCGAAACCGCCTTGGGCGAACGTGATTTTGCCCGCCTCTTATCGGCACCCCATATAATATCAACAGGTGCAATCGGCTTGGCCGTTAAGAGGGGTATGTGCATCATGTCCCGAATGAGATTCAATATCGGCGTCGCGGTCGTGTTCTTGGCCCTCCTTTGCGCCGAGGCTATCGCGCAGATCGATTATCGCGTTCCTTCGGTGAACGAAAACCGCGAGGGGCGGGCCCTTGACGCCAATCCCCAGGCCGGCGCCGGCGGCCTTAATCAGAATCAGTTCAGCCAGCAGAACTACGCCTTCGACTACGGGCTTCGCTCGAGCAACATCATCACGGGCAACGTCACCGGTCTCGGGCGGTTCCAGGGCGACTCGCCGATCCTGGCCAACAATGCGTTTCGCGTTTCGATTCCCAGCGCCGGGCTGGCGCCGTTCCGGTCGTCCACCGTCGGCCTGCCCGAGATCACCAGCGGGCGCTTGAGCTACGGACCGGGAACGTATTACGACCCGCAACAGATCATTTCCGATGCCGGCGCGATCTCGCGAGGTTTAAACGCGCCGGGGTCGTCGCAGCTCATTACGCCGTATCGTCCGCTGCCGCTTCCCGCGCAGCAGGACTTGGTGCGAGCGCTTGGCGGGCAGGACCCACTCGCCCCCGGGTCGCAGCAGGCTGCGCCGTTCACTCCCGGCCTTCGCCAGACCGAGGTGACGTCCACGTCAGGATCGACGGGCCTGAGTCCGACGGTTTCTCCTTACAGTGCCGCGACGGCGTCATCCATCTTCGGTACACCATCGCTGGATACGTCATTGAATTCGAATTATTCGTTCGGATCGCCCCTGGGATTGAACACTTCGCGAAATAACCCCTTTGCGCCGAAGCCGCCGGCCCCGCCACAGGGCGGACTGTCGGCCGCATCGTCAGCCTCCGCCGATCTGTCGGCTGGCACCGGCTCACTCAATGAGCGATCGCCGAGCGATTCACCGGTTTATTACAGGGATCCGCTGGCCGAGGCGACCGAAGCGGCTCGCACGGGCGGCCCAGCCGACCCGATGACGGGCGGCGGCGGTGCGGGAACCCCGCGCTCGTTTGGGTCGGCGGCCGAGGCGGCGCGTGCCCGTGGCGGATTCGGAGGCCCTGCCGTTGCGGCGGAATTCGAGCCTGGATTGAAGCAGATCCCACTCGGAGACGACCTGTTTCATGATCTGATCGGCGCGCTTTCATCGGCGCAATCAGCCGGCGCGCCGCGACTGGGGTTCCTCGGTCGCGCGACGCAGGCGCAGGAGGATTCGAAGGTCGGTGCCGTCGGTTCGACGCCCGGATCTTCCGGTCCTGGTGACAAACTTGCGGGCGATCGCGACGAAAAGGGGACGATTGACCTGTCGACACCACCCGGCGGTGTGAATGAGGTTACAGACAAGCAAGTGAAGAACACCGTGGCGGCGCTTCGATGGGCGGACACGGGTCTCGATAGTCCGATTCAGAGCTTCGCGGGCAAATATGAATCCCAGTTGAATTCGTACATGACCGCGGCCGAGGACCATCTCAAGCGAGGCGAGTATTACAACGCCGCGGCGCAGTATGAGATGGCTTACACGATCGATCCGGCGAATCCACTGCCGCTTCTGGGCCGGGGGCACGCCCTCGCGGCCGCGGGCGACTACATGTCGGCCGTCAGTTCGATCGAGCGGGGGATTGCCCGGTTTCCGCAAATCGCGGCATTCAAGATCGATCTTCTGACGATCGCGGGCCGGGTGGATGCGTTTGATATTCGACGCGCCGACCTGGAGCGTCGCCTGGAAACGAGCGAGGACTACCGGCTGCGCTTCCTTCTCGGCTACATCGAACTCTACTCGGGCCAGGAAGAGCGCGGTCTGCGAAATCTTGAAACGGCGTCAAAGGCGGCGCCGGCCGACGGGATCATCGCCAAGTTTCCGGATCTTCTCACGGGCCGCGTTGAGCTACCACCGATTCGAACCGGTCGCTGATCGGGCTCGGCGAATGCAGCCCTAACCAAATGCGATTGCGAAGTTTGTTACAGGTCGATCGCGGAGAATTCCGCGATTCAGGTGTTGGTATTGGCACGATTGTGTGTGGCGCTGCCAAAAAAAAGAAAGCACCGAGTGCCTCAGGGGCGTCCCGGTGCTTTCCGGAGGGGAAAGAAGCCGTTGTATAAATCCCTCGAAAGGGCGTGCGGCCGGACCGCATTCCTCCGCTATGATTTCACAAGCGGATCACCAAATTCTATCCTTGGTAAGTCCGCATATCCACAAGTATCGACCAAATTCCCCAACCGCTATAAACCTACTATTCGCGATAGGCGGTTTAGTCAATCTCCTTTTACGGGCCGGACGGTCGTGGGTTCCGCGTTCGAGCCCTTGTTTCTAACTTATATGCAGGGCCCTGCCCTCTTTCAGATGATTCGTCCGAATACACGGTTTCGCTGAAGTTAACATTCTAAATTATTGGACGTTAGCATTGCATCGGGCCTGTCAAGGGTGTGGCGGTGGCACCTTGGATTGAACGTTTAATCGTTCGCATTGACTAAGTCGCGATCCTTTAAGGAGTAAACGCCCAGGGATCGTCGGGGCACGCCGCTTCGCGACATCCGCCGGCGATCGGGCGCCTGCCTCCTTTATGGGAAGACGGCCCGTTATTGACAGTGGCTATCAACTGTCTAAACTCCATTTTCTCTCCGGGCGACCCGTCGCAGCGGCTCTTCGAGGATGAAGATTCGTCGCGCGAGGTCCAGCCGACGCAGCGCGATTCCCGGGCAAACCAATCTCAAGCGGGATTGGCGTGTCTTTCGCGCCGCGAAACGGCCCGGCACCGGACCCCGTAGCTCAGCTGGATAGAGCGCAGCCCTGCGAAGGCTGAGGTCGGACGTTCGAATCGTCTCGGGGTCGTTTTCGCTTCGCGTTCCATTGCGATTCCCAGGACATACCCGCGGCTTTCAAACTTTTCGATTGTCATGCCGCGAGCGCGTCGCGCTTCAATTTCGCTAGAATTCACCCACGATGATCACGCAGCTCAACGACACACCCGCCCTCGCGGACATTGCATCCAGGGTCGAGAACGGCGAACGGCTGACCGTAGACGACGGCCTGGCACTCTACGCCTCGCGCAACATCCATGAGATCGGCCGGCTGGCCAATCTCGTGCGGGAGCGCCTGCACGGCGACGTCGCCTACTACAACTTCAACCGCCACATCAACTACTCGAACTATTGCGTGCTTCGGTGCAAGTTCTGTTCGTTCTATCGCCAATACCCGCGCAACGGCGAACAGCCCGGTTCCAACGCGGACGCGGGCACGAAAGCGTCGACACACACCGACGTACTTGCGGCGCCGACGGCAGGCGCGATTTCCCTGCCGCTCTTGAGTGGCGCCGCAGCGAGCCATGATCGATTTGACGCCCAGCCGGATGCCTACGAGATGACGCTCGACGAGGTCGTCGCGTCGGCGGTCGAGGCATATTCACTTGGGGCGACCGAGGTTCACATCGTCGGCGGCCTGCATCCGAAGCTGCCGTTCGCGTATTACCTCGACCTCTGCCGGCGGATTCGCGCGGCGTGCCCGAAGATGCACATCAAGGCGTTCACGGCGATCGAGATCATTCACTTCACGCGCATCTCGAAGCCGCGGCTGTCGATTCGCGAGGTGCTTGAGCAGCTTCGCGACGCCGGGCTCGGCAGCCTGCCGGGCGGCGGCGCAGAGATCTTCGACGATCGCGTGCACGGTGAGGCGTACAAGAACAAGGTCGGCGAGGCCGGCTGGTTCGACGTCCATCGCACCGCCCACGAACTTGGAATCTACACCAACGCCACAATGCTCTACGGCCACGTCGAGACGATCGAGGAGCGCGTTCGGCACATGGTCAAGCTGCGCGACCACCAGGACGCGTCGCTTCACGCCCGCAAGGCGGCGTTCAACTGCTTCATTCCACTTTCGTTCATTCCGGATGACAGCGAACTGGCACACCTGCCGGGGCCGACCGGTCTTGACGACCTCAAGACGCTGGCGATCAGCCGGCTCATGCTCGACAACATCCCTCACATCAAGGCGTTCTGGATCATGCAGAGCCCGAAGCTGTCGCAGGTCTCGCTGAACTGGGGCGTGGACGACATCGACGGCACCGTCGTCTATTACGACATCACCAAGCGCGAGGGCGGCGCCGGCAGCCGCCACCAGGAGATGTCGCTGGACAAGCTTCGCAGCCTGATTCGCGAGGCCGGGCGAACGCCGGTCGAGCGGGATACGCTGTACCGGCGGGTGAATCGCACGGACAATGGCTGGAGTGTGAAGGGCGAGACCGACGCGTGCGCGGCCGTTCAGTAGCTTGGCAATCGTCTGGCACTTCTGCGACAACTGCGTCTGTACAGCGACGTGCTAGACCTGCCCCTGCACCGACTCCCACGACAGCCCGAATCGCGAGAGATATTTTCGAAGCCGATCGGCGTCGTTGCTGCTTCGCTTCTGGCGCCGTGAGGCAGCAAAAAGCGTTCGGCCGGCTTCGGAGAGCGTTCGCGACATTCGGCAGACCCGAACCACCTCGGCGAGCTGGGCCACATCGAATCGATCCATCTCGGCGACGGGATCCCGTCCGAGGAAGAGACCAAGCAGTTGATCATCCGCGCGGCGCGAGCCGACTTGTTCGACATCGGTTTCGTGCGACTCCCCGACCACTGCCGCGTCCGCCGTTCCCCATGACGAACGCAGCCGCTCGATTTCGGCGGCCACGTCCTGTTCGGAGATTCTTCCTCCCTTGCACAATGTCGCCATGCGCGTGATCGCGCCGTTGAGGTCGCGGAAGTTTCCCGACCACATGGCCGCGGCGGATGTGGCGAAGGCGAGGAATGCGTCCATCGCTTCGCGGCTGAACGACACGCGCCGGCCGGTGCGCGCAGCATAGGCGCCGAGTTCGTATTCCAGGTTGGGCTCGATGTCCTCGAGTCGATCGCGAAGTCCGGGCAGGCGGAACGTCCAGAGGCTGATGCGCGCCAGGAGATCGGCGCGAAATCGGCCGTCGCGGACGTCCTGGTGCAGATCGCGATGGGTGCCGGCGATGAGCTGAAAATCGCTGGAGATTTCCCGATCGGCGCCGACGGGAAGAAACTGTTTCTCCTCGATCGCCCGGAGGAGCATGGCCTGCTCATCGGCGCCGAGATCGCCGATTTCGTCGAGAAAGAGCAGGCCGCCGTCGGCGCGGCGTAGCAGACCTTCGCGCGGCTGCATCGCGCCGGTGAACGCTCCTTTGACGTGCCCGAACAGGGCGGACATCGCCTGATCGCCGCGCAGGGTGGCGCTGTTCACCTCGACGAAGTCTCCCTCGATCGCGTGCTTGCTCTTTTTCAGTTCGTAAATTCTCCGGGCGAGCTGGGTCTTGCCGGCGCCGGTGGGACCCATGAGCAGGATCGGTTCACGGGAATGGATAGCGACTTTTTCGATTTCCTCGATCAGGCGATTGAATCGATCGTTGCGCGTTGGGATGCCGGACTTGAGGAAGTTCAGATCGGTGAGCTGCTCGCGGTCAAATCGCGCCGCGAGCTGATCGTACTTCGACAAATCGAGGTCAATGATTCGGAATCGGCCGGCGGGGGACTGTTGCGGCCGTTTGGGCGGCGAGGTCTGGATGATGCGGGCGGGAATGTGCCGCGACTCGGTCAGCAGGAAGAGGCAGATCTGGGCGACGTGCGTGCCCGTGGTCATGTGAACGTAGTAGTCCTCGCGATCGGTGACGAAGGGATAGGCCCGGGCGAAGTCGTGCAGCACGGCAAAGACCTGCTCGAAGTCCCAGGGGTCGTCGAAATCGATCGCGAACGGCTGGACGGCGGTCTCGGGCGAGACGGTTCGAATGTCCGCGGCCACCGTGTCGAGCAGTGCCGTCCGCTTGGTGGGGTAGAGCAGTTCGAATCGATCGATGAGAAAATTCTCGTGCTGGCAGAGCGAGACTGTCGGCCGCCATTCATTCCAACGCTCGACACCCTCGCCGCGATCGAGGGCGATGCCGAGGAGTCCGATGACGACGGTCTTTCGAGTCATATCCGCCAGTATAAGAAGGTAGATGATATAATAATAGTATCGAGCCGGAGCCCGATTCACGGAAGGCCGCGGCCCGAGGAGCCGGATCGTAACCTATTGTAAATAAGCGTCTTAATTGAATAGTGTGGCCACGTTCGCGAATTGGCACGCCGAATGACATGGCTCCTGCCGGAATTCATGGAACCTTTGTCCAGGGAGCAGAGTCATGGCGAACAAGAGCTTATTTGGATCGACGTCAGGTCGGAATGTGCCGGTCACGGATGTCATCAACGAGGCTGGCGGCGGGGCGTATGCGTTTTCGCCGAAGCACGCGCTCGCGCAGTATGCATCGACGGGTTGTTTGAACAGCACGTTCTATGTGACGGCCGAGACGCAACTCGACAAGATTCGCGGCCTGTGCAACGGGCTGGACCCGGAGTTCATCGCGAAGACAGCGGTCTATTGTCGACAGCGCGGGTTCATGAAGGATGTGCCGGCGCTGCTCTGTGCGATTCTGGCGCATCGCGACGTGGCGACGCTTGAGCGCGTGTTTGACCGGGTGATCGACAACGGCAAGATGCTTCGCAACTTCGTTCAGATCGTCCGATCGGGCGTCGCGGGGCGGCGTTCGCTGGGTTCGGCGCCGCGGCGGCTCGTTCGAAACTGGTTCGAGGCGCGAAGCGACGACGATCTCTTCCGGGCGTCGATCGGCCGGTCGCCGTCGATGGCGGATGTCATCAAGATGACGCATCCGCGGCCGCGCGACGCCGGCCGGCAGGCGCTCTTCGGCTACATGATCGGCCGGGACCATGACAAGGCGGCGCTGCCGGAGACGGTCAGGGCGTTCGAGGCGTTCAAGCGCGGCGACACCGAGATCGCGCCGGACGTGCCGTTTCAGTTCCTGACGTCGCTGAATCTGTCTCGCTCGCAGTGGGAGGACATCGCCCGCCATGCGACGTGGCAGACGACGCGGATGAATCTGAACACCTTCCTGCGGCACGGCGTATTTTCGTCACCGGAGATGGTGACGCTGATCGCGAACCGGCTGCGCGACGAGCGGGCGATCAAGCGGGCGCGGGCGTTTCCGTACCAGCTCCTGGCGGCGTATCGATCGGTGAATGACGGCGTTCCGCGCGAGATTCTCACGGCGCTTGAGGATGCGATGGAAATCGCGACGAGCAACGTGCCGCATCTCCAGGGCAAGGTCTTCATCCTCGTGGATGTGTCGGGGTCGATGCACTCGCCGATCACCGGCCAGCGCGCCGGCTCGACGTCGAAGGTGACCTGCGTGGAGGTCGCGGCGCTCTTTGCGGCTGCCTTGCTGCGGAAGAACCGTGACGCGGAGGTGATTGCGTTCAGTGACGACGTGGTGCGCTGCCGGCTCACCCCGCGCGACACGATCATGACAAATGCGCGGAAGCTCGCGTCGCTGCCGTCGGGCGGAACCAACTGCTCAGCGCCCTTGAAGATGCTGAACCGTCAGCAGGCCAAGGGTGACATGGTCATCTACGTCTCGGATAACGAGTCGTGGGTGGACTGGACGAATCGGCGGCACCCGCGCGGAACAGCGACGATGGCGCAGTGGTCGAGTTTCAGTTCGCGAAATCGAGACGCTCGGCTGGTGTGTATCGATCTTCAGCCGACCGGATCGACGCAGGCGACGGAGCGAGGCGACATCTTGAACATCGGCGGGTTTTCCGACAGCGTGTTCGAGATTGTCAACGCGTTCTCTCGCGGGCGACTTGGATCGGGGCACTTTGTGGGCGAGATCGAGCGGATTGAAATCTGACTCGTCTCATGTCGCCTCCCCTGGGAGTGGGTGCCTCGACCGTGACGCAGTGGGGATGGGGGACTGAGCGTTCGAAGAGCAATTCGCTAGTCGCGCCTCAGTCCCCCACCCCGGCCTTCGGCACGGGATGGGGCACCCGGCGAGGGTGCCCCGGACGTCGTGAGTGGGAGTTTGTAAATGAATCAATCTTGGGCCGGAGGACGGGCCTGAATGCAATCGGGACTACATTCATTGGCTGAAAGCGTCTCGATGAGAACTGGTCAGGCCTGTCCTTTGTCTCAAGTCATCATTCGGAGAGAGTGAATAGAAGAGAGCATACGGCGAATGCCGGTGGAACTACATGCTTTGTAATAGCCGAGGTCGCGGGTTCGAATCCCGCCGGGTCCAGTTTGACGTGCATTGCGGGCCCGTAGCTCAGTGGATAGAGCGCGTAGACGTTTCATCTATCTTGTCGTCGGGTGCTCATATTGTTGGTTGGAGGAGAACAGTCGTCGCGCGGGGCGAATGCCGTTGGAACTACATGCTATGTGGAAGCCGAGGTCGCGGGTTCGAGTCCCGCCGGGCTCATTCGAGAAGAATGATCCGGGCCCGTAGCTCAGTCGGGTAGAGCGCGAGAAGTTTCATCACTCTTGTCGCTCCGCGCATTCCTAATTTCAGGACCGCAGGCCGGTCTTCGAGGCGGGCGGGGTCGTCCGGCATTGGCCGCGAGGAGGAAGATGGAAATCATTCAATCGGTCGGGTGAATGCCCGTGGAACTACATGCTTACAATGCCCGAGACGTGGGTTCGAATCCCACCGAGCCGGTGTGCGACGCACGCGGGTTCGTAGTGTAGAGGTCCAGCACGCGGTTGTGTTTCACAGATGCCTTGTCACCGGACCGATTGAATTGTTTCCGCTGGTCGGGCGCGCCGATGCTCGCGCTGTGTCCGCTCCGATGAATTCGGTTACAGCAGGCGTTTGAGGGTCTCGCACATCACCCTGAGCGCCTGGCCGCGATGGCTGATCTGGTTCTTAAGGGCCGGGTCGATCTCGGCCGTCGTCTGGTTCAGGCTCTCCACCAGAAAATGCGGATCGTAGCCGAAGCCGTTCTGGCCGCGGGGGGTGTCAATGATGCGGCCCTCGATGGCGCCGTCGGCCGTCGCGAGGATGCGGTCGCCGTCGGCCAGAGCGAGCGAGCAGCGGAATCGTGCGGTTCGCATCTCGTCCGAAACGCCGGCGAGCAAACGAATCAGTTTGGCATTGTTGGCGGGATCGCGGATTTCGCGGGGGGCGTTTTCGGGTAGATCGTCGGAGTAGCGGGCGGAGCGCACGCCGGGATCGCCGCCGAGCGCGTCGACCTCAAGGCCCGAGTCGTCGGCAAGGGTCCAGAGGCCGGTTGCCCTGGAGTAATAGCGTGCCTTGAGCGCGGCATTGTCGGCAAAGGTGAGGCCGTCCTCGTCGGGCTCGGGGATGTCGCGGCCGATGTCCTTGAGCGTCATCCATCGGACGGGCGGGCCGTCGGCGGGGGATTCGGCGCGCGGCGGGGTCAGAACAGCCTCGATTTCACGGGCTTTTCCGGGGTTTCCGGTGGCGATGAGGATGGTGACGGGGTGGGTCATGGAGCTTTGTTCGATACAGTCGGCAATCGTTCCAAGAGGTTTTTTGGGAGTCGCCGCTATTGTTATTCGTTCCTCTGCCTACTGAGATCCGACAACCCATTCATCGTGCTGACTCGGCTCTTTTCTTTCGCCCCTACGGGGCTGGTGCCGCTTGCGTTGCATCACCCACGGCTTGCGCCGTGGGCTACATTCTTCCGCCGCTTCCGCGGCTGGGGAGCGGGCCTTCGGCCCGGCTACATCGTTTTTGCCGGGGAGCGGGCTTGCGGCCCGGGTACGTTGCTCCTGCCGGGTAGCGATTCTGAAGCAAGGACCTATCGCATCGACCGAGAGTCTCCGCAGCGGCCATGCGGCAGAGCCTCGGCCGGAGCGCGCATATCTGTTTGAATTGTCTTCAACTGTAGCGCCACAACCGAAGCGCGCACTTCTGATTGAATTGTGCTCAAGATGTGCCATGCTGTTGTCAGAATTGCCGGGGCGGCGGCTTGAGGTCGCCGCGCTTGGGGATCTCGGCGAGAAACGAGTAATTCGGCACGAGCTCACGCTCCTTCGTCTCGGGGTTGGTCATCCAACGTCCAACTCTGCAGAGGTTTTCGAGGTTGTACTGGAAATCCTCTTTGTCCCTTAGCGCCTGGACCGCCGGGCTGTATCCCTTGCGGCCCTGGGCGTCGAGCACGAACGCCTCGGGACCGAACGTTCCGACGCAGATCGAGGCTTGAGCCCGGTCCGGCGAGAAGTAGTAATACGCCTCGTGTCCGCGCTTGCGGAGGTCCTCCACCCAGAGATATGCCGCCTCCTTGTAGTTATGCATGTCCGCTGTCGGATAGGTGACACCCACGTTCAGCGTGTACAGGCCGTTGGCGTTCTGAAGGTCCCACTCCGGCTTGCCGGTGAAGGGAACCGGCTTGGATCTCGTGCGGGCGGTTAAGAACGGAAACTGATCGCCGACGGCCAGCTCGCGGATGTAACGCAGATCGCGTTTGATCTCGTCGCTGAGCTCGATGACCATTTCGCCTTTGACGTGGTCATCGCCGTCGGTCTGCGCCTTCTTGAATGTCAGGTTGTACTCGCCGTAGAACAGCCGGCTGGCGGTCTCGTCGTGCTCCACCCAGACCTTGTTCGGATCGATCCGGTCCACCCGCTTCAACATCGTGGCGAGACGATCGGCGGTTTCACGCGAGGATGGCCCCTCGAAGCTGTTGCACTCAATGGTCCAGACTTCGCGTTTGCCGGCGCCCTGCGGGTCGAAGATGTTGGTGAAGCCGCCTCCGCCACCCGTGCTGTCAGGGTCGCAGCCCGCCATTGGCGCGAGGAGAAGCATCGTCGTCGCCAGCCGGCGAATGAACGGCCGCCATCGTGTCGTGTCCGCACTCATGCGCTCATCTTCACTTTCGTTTCGCCGACAGCGCCCGCGTCTGGTGCCCGCGAAGCTGCTGAACGCCCTTGTCGGCCATCTTCAGTATCTTATCCATCTGGGCTCGCGTAAACGTGCCCGCTTCGGCCGCTCCCTGCACTTCGACATACTGCCCGCGGCCGGTGACGACGACGTTGAAGTCGACATCGGCATCCTTGTCCTCCAGATAGCAGAGATCGAGCAGGACCTTGCCCTTGCAGAGTCCGACGCTGACGGCGGCGACGGAGTCGATGATCGGATCGGCCTTGATCACGCCCTTTTTCTTCAGCACCCGGACCGCGTCGACCAGCGCGATATAGGCGCCGGTGATGCTCGCGGTTCGTGTGCCGCCGTCGGCCTGGAGAACGTCGCAGTCGATCCAGATCGAGCGCGGGCCGAGCTTGGCCATGTCCACCACAGCCCGAAGCGAACGGCCGATGAGGCGCTGGATTTCCTGCGTACGGCCATCAATCTTGCCGCCGCGGTTTCGCTGGCGGCGGGTGTCGGTGCTGGCGGGGAGCATTTCGTATTCGGCGGTGACCCAGCCAAGGCCGAGTTCCTTTCGCCACTCGGGGACCTTCTCCTCGATGCTGGCGGTGCAGAGGACGTGCGTGTCGCCGGTCTGAATCAGAACTGAGCCGGCGGGCGACTTGGTGAAGCCGCGCGTGATCTTGATGGGGCGGAGTTCGTCGGGCTTGCGGCCGTCGGGTCGTGCTGCGGATCGCTTCATGTCGGGCTCGTGGCGGGTCTATCGGGTTGAGGTTTGCGGACGGCCTACTTTGGCCCGTCGGTCGCCGGGTTTTCGGGGTCGGTTATCGCGTCGACGGGGCCGGTGGTCAAGGCGGCGCGGTGGAGGCGTTCGGCGAGGGCGGCGTCGGCGGTGCGCAGGTTGAAGACGCGCGAATCTTCGGAGGGCGTTTCGATCTCGATCCAGAGCGCGCCGGAGGGCAATGCCGCGGCGACGCGATCGGCCCATTCGAGGAGGACGATGGCGCCGTCGGTGAGCATCTCGTCGAAGCCGAGGGCGTCGAGTTCGATGGGGTCGTTCAGGCGGTAGGCGTCGATGTGGTGAATCGGCGATCGCCCGGCGTATTCGTTGACGAGCACGAAGGTGGGACTGTTCACGTTCTTCGCGTCGGCGACGCCGAGCCCTAGTGCGAGGCCTTTCGAGAGGTGGGTTTTGCCCGCGCCGAGGCGGCCGACGAGAGCGACGACATCGCCGGGCTGGAGGCATTCGCCGAGTTCGCGGCCGAGGGCGATGGTCTGGTCGACGCTGGCGGTGGTGAGGCGCGCGGTGAAGGCGTCGGGGAGGGCTTGCGATGTCTGTTGATTCTGTGTGCTCATTTGAAATGCTCCCCGCCTCGGGATTCTACCGCCTTTCGGGTGTTGTCGTCCTTGATCAGCCAGAGCCCCGATTCGGCGACGGCGCGGCCGACGACGCGGTACTGCGGCGAGACGTGGGGCGAGATTCGCTCGCGGCCTTCGGGGGAGTCGGCGAGAGTCGCCCATTTCTCGGGGTCGACCGCGAAGAGCAGTTCGAAGTCTTCGCCGTCGTTCAATGCGTGATCGAGCAGTGATCGGCCGTCGGTCGCGGCGGCCTTTCGGGCGGCGTGCGAGGCGACTCCGTGGACCGCGGCCTCGGCGAGTTCGATGCCGATGCCGGAGGCTCGGCACATGCGTTCGGCGTCGGTGGAGAGGCCGTCGCTGAGGTCCATCATGGCGTGGAGGCCTTCGCCGAGGTGTTCGGCCAGCCATCGGGCTTCGGCCACGCGGGGCTCGAATGTCAGATGGTGCCCGGCGAGGCTGCCGCCGAGTTCGCCGGTGACGAGGATGAGATCGCCGGGCTTCATGCCGCTTCGGCGAATGGGGGCGACGCCGGGCCAGGGCTCTGCCAGGATGGTGACATCGACGACGAGCGGCTTGTCCCAGCTGTTCGTGTCGCCGCCGATGACGGCGACGTTGTGTTTGCGGGCGAGTTCCTCGATGCCCATGAAGAGCCGCCGGGCCTGTTCCATGGCCCACGCGTTCGGCAGGGCGATGCTGACGAGGGCGTACCGCGGCCGCACGGCCATGGCGGCGCAGTCGGAGAGATTGACGGCGAGGGCCTTGCGGCCGATCTGTTCGGGGGTGTGAAGGTCAGCGTCGAAATCGACGCCGTCCATGATCATGTCGGCGGCGATGAGCAGGCCTTCGGGGCCCGGGGCGATCATGGCCATGTCATCGCCGATAGGGATGATGGGCGAGGGCGCGGCATCGGCAGGGGGTGCGTCGCCGGCAGTCGGGTCGTCGGCCGCGGGGCGATCTGATGAGGGCCGGCCGGTTGACGCCGGGTCGGCGAATCGCTGGGCGAGCCAGGCGAGGAGGTTGTTCTCGGATTTTTGCATTGAGCTGGATTGTAAGGTGTGGGAGCGACCGGCGGGAGAGCCGGCTGCCGTTCTGAGTAGGGGCCATGGCCGCGAACGGGATGATTCATCCTTGGAATTCGGAGGTTCCTTGTGCTATGGCTTAGAGTTATCCTATCGGTGGTTCGGAATCGGAGGCCTTTGCGATGAAAAAAGAACTCGTCACGAAACTCTGTAGTGAGTTTGATGCCATGACCTGTACGCAGCAGGGCGTGGAGTATTGGCACGCAAGACGGCTTCAATCGGTCCTCGGTTACTCGCAATGGCGGAATTTCGTCGACGTGATTGAGAAGGCCAAGGCCGCCTGCGAAAACAGCGGCCAGCGGATAGCGGACCATTTTGCTGACGTCAGCACAATGGTCGAACTCGGTTCCGGGGCGCAGAGGGAAGTCGAGGACATGGCGCTAACCCGCTATGCCTGCTACCTCATCGCTCAAAATGGCGATCCTCGGAAGGTGCAGATCGCATTCGCGCAGACCTATTTCGCCGTTCAGACTCGCAAACAAGAGATCATCGAGAAACGACTTGAGGAAGTGGACCGGATGGCGGCTCGAGAGAAGCTGAGCCGCTCGGAGAAGACACTCTCCGGAATTATTTTCGAGCGAGTGCGCGATGAAAGGAGCTTCGGGCGCATTCGGAGCAAGGGTGACGCCGCGTTATTCGGCGGACGATCCACTCAGGACATGAAAGATCGCCTGGGCGTTCCGACGAGTCGTGCACTGGCCGACTTTCTTCCCACAATCACGATCAAGGCCAAGGACTTTGCAAACGAAATTACAAATTTCAATATCAAGGAAAAGGATCTGCATAGCGAAAGCGGTATCAA
>CALLKH010000075.1 GCA_938008425.1 uncultured Planctomycetaceae bacterium
CGCGCCGGGAATCACGTCGGGGCTGCTCAAGGAATACATCTGCCCGTCGGACAAGACCTACAGCACTCCGAATGTTCAGAATCCGTGCGATCCGCCGCAGCTTAATGTCAACTACACGGCATACGAGTTGAACGGGACGAGCTACGCGCTGAACTGGTACTGGCTGGAGGGGCCGCCCTGGCTGGGCCAGAACTCCATTTACCAGGACCCATCGCTGATGGCGGCGGCCGGCAAGGCAATGCTCAAGCCCAAGGTGGGCGGCGCCGCGGCAGAGTTCGTCATCTTCATGGAAAACAGCATGAATTCGTACATGCTTGACGCCCGGCCGCGGAGCGGCCAGTACGGCGCGTCCTGCCTCTCCTCTCTCGGCGTCGGCTGGCATCGAAAACACTCGAAGTATGCGATGGCCATGCTCGACGGCCACGCGGAATATCGATTCATCGATACGCGCTATTCCGACGACGTGGGATTCGATATCTGGCCGGAGAAGAACACCCAGCGGGGGTTCTAGATTCACCTGAAAGACTATGCACCGAAGTCAAATGCGCAGCCTCGCCCCGGCGCGGATTCATGACGCGCCTTGCTGCCTTGCCGTGATCGTTTCGCACACGTGCGGCGGTCCCGTGCAACTCCACCGTTACGGGCAGAATTCGATCAGGTACTGATCAGGCGAAGTGGCAAATTGCCCATCAGGATTTGTGACCACGAGGCTCCAGAGCCCGAGGGGGGCGTTGCTGATGTCAAATCCGACGATGATCGTGTCGCTCGTGTCAACGAGGAGGAAGAAGGGCACCATGTCAGCCTCGCCATCCTTCTTCAATCGCACGTTGGCCAGCGGTGAGAAATTCGCGCCGACGATGGTGAAAAGAAGCGTCGAACCCTCGAAGTTGCAGAAGACGTTTGAATTCGGAATCACCTGGGTGATGAGCGGCGGGGGCGTCGGACATTGCGAACAGATCGCGCCGCTGCCCAGCCAGATCGAATTGCCCTGAATCGCGCAATCGACCTCGGAGATGACGGTGCAGGTGCCGTTGTTCCTGCAGCATGCTCCGATCAGGATCGGATTCAGATAGAAGTCGACGAACGGCGGAATATCCCGTGCGTCAGCGAGTTGGTCCGCGGTCAGGTCCGATCGCTCCACATGCGACGGATCCAGCGGCTGATCGATCAGCACTGCGACAAACGCCTCGACATCCAGGTCGTCGACCGCGCCATCGTCATTGATGTCGCCGCGGGAATTCGGCTCTGGTATCCATGCGACGAGGGCGTCGGAGGCCGTCCCATGTGTGTCGATCGTCGCGCCGATCTGGAAGAACGAGCCATCCGGTCCGATTCGAAACACCAGGAGGCCGGAGGGGGAACCCGAGGACGAATATCGCTTGGTGACGAAGAGAAGATCACCCGACGTCGTGATGCCGCCGATGTCGCCCTGGCTGCCGATGTCGATGCTGAAGTTGGTATCGGTCAGCGTGCCGTCTTCGGAGCTGATCGCGAATGATCGAATCGTCGCATCGCCGCCATGTCCGACGAGCAGGTGCTGGTCGTTTCCAGTGACGGCTACGTGGGCAGGCGATTCACCAGCGGAGAAGAACGGCGAGCCGAAGAGAAGTGAGAGCGAACCATCCACCGGGCTGGTTGCAAAGCCATGTACCAGGTGGGCGTTCCCTCCCGCCAGGAGGCCGATGCCGCCGGCGGAGTAGAGCTTGGAGCCGTCATGGGTGATGGCCATGTCGAGTGGATACGAGTTGGTGTTGGCGTCCGAAACGAACGTGAGCGTTCCGTCGGGATCGACTTCAAACGTGCGCACCTTGAGCGACGAGCCATTGAGCGCGGAATCGCTGGCATACAGGTACTGGCCAGAGGGGTGGCGCTGAAGATATGCCGTGAAGACGCCGGTCGGTTCGCTGTCGATCCGGACAAGCCGTGTGAAGATCGGATCGGACTCCTTGAATCGATAGGTGTGCACGAAGTTGGGTCCGGATGAATCGGTCTGCGTGCAGGCGACAATGTCATTCGTTACCCACTCCACATCGAGCGGGCTGTCCGGCGTCAGAATCACCGCCACCATCGTGAGCGAGGCGTCGGACTCAACGCGAAAGACGAGCAGATCTTCCGTCACGGAGTTGGAGGTTCCGTGCGTCACCGCGAGATAACGTCCATTGGGCGACAATGAGATGGCCTGCGGGTTGTCGTTGGTGAAATAGTTGCCGACGTAGTTCAACGTGCCGTCGGGATTGACGGTGAACGATGTCACGGCCGCGTAGTTGTTGAACTGCGGATTGGTCGCGATGTTGTGACACAAGAAAACGGCGGGTTGCAGAGACTGTGCCTGGGCGGATCGAATCGAAATCACTGAAGCTGTTAAGGTTAACAGCAGTATTAGAGCGCGAACGCGACGAACACTCGGGTCGGAGGCGAACAGCATTTCAAGGGTTCCTTACGGTGAGTCTGGGTGAGGTTAATCGTTCGGTCTCTAATCATAACAGGATGACCGACGTACAACCAGCATTTCGACCCCACCTGGCTCGGGGAATGTTAGCAGGGTCCCAAGAGTTAATATGGGTGGGAGGGCGGTTTTATTCCCGGAATCTCACAAGTCTTATCAGGATTCGGAGCTCTGTTGTGACCGGCCCGCATTTGGAACCGGGTATCCACCATTCCACAACTCGCCAGGACGGACAAATTCTCGAATCCGGCGGGTCCGTTTGATTGACATGCGGCGATCGGGTTGTTTACGATAACACCCGCACGTGTCCAACTGACGTGCGTTTTTCAGAGCCATCAGGACAGCTGCGTGGACGGGGCGGGCCACGACTTCCCGGGCGGTCAAGCATCCGCCCGTCCTTCAACCTTCCGCTCAATGATCACGTCGTGGGAGGCCGACGTGAAGAACGCCCTTCGGCGGAATCAATCCGCGCCGTGGGCGCACCGGAACTCTTCGCGAAATTGAATCTGATTCGTTCCTGGCGGGTAATGGTGACACCGCGTCGCCGGCCGGCAAGCGAAGTTTGATTAGCACCGTTTTCAAAACATATTCGGTCGTCGGGCTTGAAGTCCGGCGCATCGAGCGAGCCCATCGAGACACTAGGAGGAAATCATGAGAAGGCAGTTTTCTGTAGCCGGATACTTTTCGATCGCCGCGGTGATCGGATTATCGATCGCCCAGACGGCGACCGCGCAGTTGATTGCGGGACGATCTGACAACATCGAACCCGCCTATTACATCGACGTGAACACCGGAGTGCCGACGGAATTGTTTTCATTCGCCGACGCGGGACTGGCACTCTCCGGCGTTGAAGGCCTGGCGGTCGATGATGCCAACCGCACCATCTACGTCAGCAGCGGCATCGGCTCGCCTCTTACGCAGGTGATCTTGAGTGCCCACTATGATGACCGGGATTTCGTCAATCCGTCGCACATTCGGCTCCGAAAGGTCGTCGACCTTGCGCCCGGTCTTCGCATCACCGGACTTGCGTGGGACAGCGTGAACAACAAGCTTCTCGCGGTCTATCCCTTTGGCGTCTCGAACGAGGGCGTTTATGAAATCAACCTCACCACCGGCGCCTTGACCCTTCGCGTCGATTTTCAGCCCGCTTCAGGCGACTGGGATCTTCGCGGGTTCGACTTTAATCCTGCCGATGGACTCTTTTATGCCACCAATCTTGACTCGACCCCTGGTCGCTCGCTGATTTCAATCGATGCGAACGGGGCGGGAACGATCACTCCGATCGTTGGCGCCGGTGCGCTCACCATTCCGGAATCCGGATTGGCGATCGGCAACAACCGTGCGTACATCGTGCCCGATGATGATGACAGCCCGAGTACCAACCCGATTCGGGTCTATAACCTGGGGACCGGACTCTTCGAAGCCGACATCTTCACCCCCTGGGGCTTCAACGGCGATGAGAGTGCCGCCGGCGCCGGCTGGGGACCGAACGCCCTCACCGTTCCAGCCGGATCCAATCTCGGCACGACCATCAGCAGCTCGCTGAACAACGCCATCGATTACGAAGTGGGGACGCAGGCGACATTCACCGCGGTAATTCGGAATTTCGGTCCGGCTCAGGCCAACAATGTGAGCTATTCGATCGTCCTCGGCGGTACCGGCGCAGCGACCATCAACGGCGGCAGCATTTCGTCGACCAGCGGCAGTGCAGTGGAGGGGCCGGCCGGCACCATCACGGGTTCGGTCGCCACCATGTTCCCGTTCGACACAGAAACGGTGACGTTTACCATCACGTCGACCGCGGCGGGCTCGGTCACCGCGACCTCGAGCGTGCCCCCGGGGGCGAACACCGACCCCTATCTCGGCAACAACTCCGAGGCGGCCTCCAACGTCTTCCGTGACTATCCGGATGTCGTTGCGGTCTTCACGACGGTTCAGTCCAGCCCGACTTCGGACGTTCCTTCGCTTCCGGGTTCGAAGTTTGAATTCTCGACCAGCAGCACGACCGAGAAGTTCCGCAAACCCTATCGCAGCGCGAACGGCGACTACGTCGCGCTTTGGGCGGATACGGCCGAATCCAGTACGACCGACGAAGTGTACATGATCAAGAACGGGGCGGGCGCCTGGTCGGTCGGCGCGCGCGAAGGCGTGACGGCCACGACCAACGGCGACCTCTTCGGCACCATGATTCTCACGCCGGCCATCTCGCCGAACAATTCCGGCCAGTTCGCCGTCGCCAATGACACCAACGCGTCCACGAGCACCGACGAAACCATTACCGTCTTTGATGGTGTGGACTTCGTCGCGGTCGCCCGCGAAGGACAGCCCATTCCGTTCTTCTCCGGACAGGGCATCAACTACTCGAGTACGATGGACTCGCCGGCACTGGACGGCGAGGGTCGCGCCGCGTTCCGCGTCGCATCCATGGGTTCTCCTGTGCCATCGGCGCAGAATTCGGTGCTCCTCGCCGACAACGGCACGCGCTTGCTTGCTCAGAAGGGCGTGACCATTCCGGAGGACCAGGCCGGCGGCGCCACCGAAACGTGGGAAGCGTTCGACAGTGATGCGCTGAGCATGGACTGCCTCGGCCAGAACTGGCTCGTTCAGGGCGACCTGACCGGCTCCACAAGCGGAGACGATGTTCTCGTGGTCAACGGCGTCGTCGTGCTTCAGCAGGGCTCCGGCGTCATCGGTCTGACGGGAACGCTCGGCGAACCCGGCTCCACGGCCGGCGTCATTTCCGCTGAAATGTACGGCAACGGCGACTGGTACGCCCGCGGCGTGACGACCGATTCGAATCAGGACTTTGTCCTCAAGGGCAACGGCACGTCCTACAGCGTCATTGCCAAGAATGGCGACGAGACGTATCCGGGCTCCGGCGAATTCTGGTCGGACGTCGATGGCTTCAGCCCGACATTCTTCGGCTACGCCGGCAACAGCCAGGGTGACTACGTCATCGTCGGCCGCACGGATGTTGCGGACACCGGTCGCAACACGGCGGTCGTTCTGAACGGAACGACGCAGCTCTTCCAGGAAGGCGATCGGGTCGACCTCGATCTCAACGGTCAGTTCGACGACGACGCCTTCATCAACACCTTCCTCGTCGATTGGATGACCCTCACCGACAGCGGCGACTTCTACTGTGTCGTCAACCTTCGAGACGGATCCGGGTCGTTCATCGGCAAGGCGCTTCTGCGGATCGCCGCCCCGGTCAGCCCGATTCCAGCCGGCGCGGACGTCACGGTTTCGAAGAGCGTCAGCGACAATTTCCTGGAGTCGGTGGGTCAGCAGACGACCTTCACGATTCGAGTCTGCAACTACGGACCGAACTCGGCCACCAACGTGGTCATGACCGACACCCTTCCGGCCGGTCTTGACTTCGTCTCAGCGACCAACGGCGCGGTTGAAACCGCACCGGGATCCAACGTCGTGACCGCAACGATTCCGGCGCTCGGTTCGTGCATGTGCGAGTCGTATGACGTGGTGGTCGATGCGATTGCCGAAGGCGTCTGGAACAATACCGCCAGCGCGACGGCGAATGAAGCCGATCCCAATGGCGCCAACAACTCCGGCAGTGTTTCGGTGACGGTCCAGAACCAGGCCGATCTTTCGGTGACCAAGGTCGACGACGGCGGTGCCCCGATCGGTCTGAACTTCACCTACACCGTGACGATCACGAACAACGGACCGGCCGTCGCGACCAACGTCATGATGACGGACAACCTGGATCCGACGACGACGTTCGTGAACGCCACGAACGGCGGCACGCAGTCCTCGCCCGGTGTCGTCACGGCGACCTTCCCCTCGATCGGCGTCGGCAATTCCGAGGTCGTTCTGATCACGGTCTTCGGCACGGCCGAGGCACTGGTGGTGAACAACGTCTCCGTGTCCGGCACAGAGGTCGACATCAACGCGGGTAACAATTCCGCGTTTGTCGAAACGCTTGTCGGAAACTTCTCCGATCTCGCGGTGACCATAAACGCCGACGAGGCCTATCAGCTGGGCGGACTCGTTCACTACAAGGTGAACGTCTCCAACCTCGGCCCCAATACGGCCACGAACGTTCCGCTCGCCATCACGCTGGATCCGTCGCTGGGCTTTGTCTTTGCGTCGGGCGGCGGCGTTGAGAATCCGCCGGCTTCCGGCAATGTGGCCGTCACCATTCCGGGTGTTGACGTTCTGGGCACCGTCACCATCGACGTGTACGCGGATGCCAACAGCGCGGGCACTGCGACGACGACGGCGCTGGTCGATCCGAATCTCACCCAGCAGGATGATCCCGACTCCGGCAACAACAATGCCGCGTCGGTCATTCTGATCGGTGACTTCGCTCCGGTGGAGGCGATCTACACCGAGATCGTAAGCAGCTCGACATCGATCGTTCCCGGTGCGTTGGCTCCGGGCGGCGCCCCGATCGAGGCTCGATTCTCGAGCATCTTGAACTTCACGTTCAGCCCGGACGGCTCACGGTGGTTGCTCAAGGGTGACACCGACCAGCCGACGACCGAAGACAACTACTTGATGCTGGGTTCGGGCAATGCCGGTACGGTTTACGCCCAGGCCAGCCAGCCGGTCCCGGGTGGGGCGCCGGGTGAGCTCTGGGACTTCTTCGACAGTGCGGTTCTCGGTGGTTTCAACAGCGCCGGCGACTTTGCGTTCAGTGCGCGAGTCAAGGGCGGCGCCTCGGGTACGCTTGAGCGTGTCTATCGAAACATCGGGGGTGTCACGACCGAAGTTCTTCGGGAGAACAGCCTGATCCAGGGGCTCTTTGACCCGAACGGCCCAAGCGGTGACGAATTGCTGGGCAACACCGTTTCCGGTGTGCACCTGATGAACAACGGCGACATTCGGATGTATCTCGGCAATATCGGCGGTCTGGCTTCGCCGGACAGCAATTTCGACACGGCTCTCATGAGCTGGAACTCGACCACCTCCTTTACGGAAAAGATCCGACAGGAAGGGCTCGATGTCCTGCTCCCGGGTGCGTTCGAAATCTGGGATGAATTCGATTCAGAAGATTTCTACACCACGCCGGACGGGCTGCATTACTTCAGCCAGGGCGATGACGACAACGCGTCCACATCGGCCGACGATATTCTTGTCGTCGATGACGTGGTGGTGCTCCGCGAGGGCTCGGCCACCGACGGCGTCATTGTCGAAGCGGCGCTCTGGACGAACATGGCGTCCGACGGCACCTGGTTTACCCGGGCGAACATGCTTCCGACCGCCAACGGCGACGTGGCGTTCCGCAACGGACTCGTCATCGCCAAGACCGGCGACAGCGTCTCAGGCGGCGCTGAGCTCTGGGGCACGACGATTTCGTCTGTCACCGGAAACACGCTGGGCGATTACATCGTCGTCGGCGTGACGAATAACCCGGACACGGCGCGCGACAACGTCATGGTTCTGAACGGCACCATGGAACTCCTTCGCGAAGGCGACCCGATCGATCTGGACGGCAACGGCCACTTCGACGACGGCGTATTCCTGAACGGATTCAACGCGGACGACGTCTTCGTCTCCGATGATCAGATCATCTACCTGCTCGGCTCGCTGCGGAACTCCGAGGGAACCAGCCTGGGCGATGCGTTCATGCGGATCAACTACGGCTGCCCGACGATTCCGGCTGACACCAGCGCGGATATCGTTCTGAACGGCTTCGACGTTCAGTCATTCGTGGACTGCGTGCTGGCGGGCGGCGCTCCGGTCGGCCAGTGCAAGTGCGCTGACATGGATCTGGACGGCGATGTCGATGTCGATGACGTCGTACTGGCGGTGGCGCTCTGGTTGAACCAGTGATCGATCGCCGATCACCCTGGATGACCGGCAGCAGTGGTCAGTCGGGGTGAAGTGGAATGTTGACTACAAGCCCGGCCCGTTCTGGCGTATTCGCCCGAGCGGGCCGGCTCTTTTTTACGAAGTCGTCCGGTGGAGTCGGCCTGCGGCAGATTGAAAAGCGGGCTGGAGCAACCCCGGCATCGAATCGCGTGCGTTCATCCGCAGATGTCGGCCGGTTTCGCGTCGGTAAGGCGAACGAAGTCCTCAACGGCCATCTCGACGAGCACGCCGCGCCGCCCGCCGTTGACGATGAGCCGATCGAGCGCAAGAACGGATTCCTCCAGAATGACCGGGAGCCTTCTCCGCATGGCGAATGGTGACATGCCGCCGATCTTGTAACCGGTGATTCTTTCGGCCTCGTCGGAATCGATGAGATCGGCGGACTTTCTGCCGATGGCCGCCGCCATTTTGCGTGAATCGAATCGCTGGTCGCCCGGCACGATGGCGACATGCACGCTCCGGTCATTCGAGGACACGACGAGCGTTTTGCACACCATTTCCAGCGGCCGGTTGACGGCGGCCGCGGAATGTTCGGCTCCGATCTGCTCGAATTCGTACTCGAGCACCTCGAAAGGAACTTCCTGGGCCCGCAGCCATTTGACGGCATTGGTGTCAGCCATGGAGACATTCTTGGTCCGCTTCGGGCGATTCGCAACGATCGGCGACGGCCCCGCAAATCTGGGGTGTTTTGAGTGGAGTTGACGCTGGCGGAGTGGAATCCGAGAATACGGGTTTCCGAACGATGGACCCGCGCGCCGGCGTCTGAAAGTGAAGCACGTCAGAAGCGCGGATCGAGGAGCCTTCTCATGCAACCTCGGACTTTGATGAAGCCGTCACGCTTGATTTGCCTTGTTCTGGTGGGATTCGCGGGTTATCCGGCGGTCATGTTCGGCGAAGAACCCGCGACGACCGCGAATGACGCCGCCGCTCTCGAGCCGTACCAGAAGGCGCTGGATGGTCGAATTGACCTTGCCGCGAAGCTGTACGGCCTCAACGAAGACCAGGTCGGCAAGCTTCGCGTCTGGGCCCAGCCGCTTCTTTCGGCCCAGGTGGCCTACATGGAGCAGCACCAGGTCACGCTTCGACGCCGCGAGCAGGCCCTTGCGACGATGGTTGATCGAATGGAATCGGTGACGGAAGACACTCGACAGAAGATCACCCATCGCATGCAGATGCAAATCTATCGCATTCACGGTCAGGCGCCGCTGAGCTTCGCGAAAGTGGTCGGACAGACCGAATCAATGCTTTCTCCTGAGGCTGTAAAGGCCGGCCGGGAAGCAATCTCAAACCAGTACGCCGATATTCTCAAGGGCGAACCGCTCGCCATCGCCGACATCGACCGACTCATCATTCCGCCGGTCGAGGTTGATCCCGACGGCGACCCGGTCTTCGCCCTGAACCCATCGCCCGCAGCAGACACCGCACGCGCCGCCGGGACAGATACGAAGCCGACGGCCCCGATGTCGAAAGAGCAACTGGCCGCCGAGCGCGAACGGAAGGAAGCTGCCTTGGCGGCCAGAACGCAGGCGAATCCACCGAGCGACAAGACCGCGCCGCCTCCTCCGCCGAATGCGGCGGTTCAGAAGCCCGCCCAGCCCCAAGCGCCGCTGGAGCCCGCTCCCGATGTCGCCGAGTGGGACGCGACGGTTCGCGCGGCGGTCGATCGCTATGGATTCGATCAGGCCCAGAGTATGGCGGCGTTCAGCATCGCCAAGAGCTGCAAATCCCGGGCGATGGAGCACAAGAAATCGAATCAGGAGGCCTATGCGAAGGCCGCCGCGATTGCAGATGACGCTGAGAAGCAGACCGCCCTCAAGGCCCTGGACGGGCGATATGACCAACTCTACGCCGAGCTTAAGCAGCGTGTCGCCGCCCTCGCTTCCGTCGAGCAAGAGAATCGCGCCGCGGCTGCCGAGAAATCGGCCGGCGCCGATACCCAGGCCAAGACAGGTTCCTGACCGCGCCAAGGACCGGCGCACAACGGTCATCACGGAGTATTGAACTTGAGAAAGCCAGCCGTATTGATCACCGGCGCGGGGGGCGAAGTCGGCTATGGGCTGATTGACCGCTTCGCACAAACGGATGAGACGCGGGTCATCGCACTCGACATCAAGCCTTTGCCCGATGAATTGCAGGCCAAGTGCGCCACGTCGATCGTCGGGGATATTCTCGATGAGAATCTGCTCCAGCGCCTGGTCAGCGAATTTGAGATTCATGCCATCTATCACCTCGCCGCGCTGCTCAGCACGCGCGCGGAGTACACGCCCGACACGGCCCATCGCGTGAACGTCGAAGGAACGCTGAATCTCCTCAAGCTGGCCCACGAGCAGACCCGCTGGCACGGCCATCCCGTGACGTTCGTCTTTCCCAGCTCCATCGCCGTCTACGGCCTGCCGAGTCTCGAAACCAAGGGAAAGGCGGGGCGCCTTCGCGAGATGGATTGGAACTTTCCGACCACGATGTACGGCTGCAACAAGGCGTACTGCGAAATGCTCGGCCGATACTATTCACTTCACTATCGCCAGCTCGCCGCTGAAAGCGACACCAAGCGGATCGATTTTCGCAGCCTGCGGTTTCCCGGGCTCATCAGCGCGATGACGCTGCCGACCGGCGGCACGAGCGACTATGCCGCCGAGATGATTCACGCGGCCGCCCAAGGCATGCCGTATCCGTGCTTCGTTCCGCCGGAAGCGCGGCTGCCGTTCATGGTCATGCCGGATGCAATCAAGTCGCTGATCGCGCTGGCCGAGGCGCCGGCCGAGAAACTGACGCAGCGCGTGTACAACGTGACGTCGTTCAGCCTGACGGCCGCGCAGTTGCGGGACAAGGTCCTCGCGGCGTTTCCGTCGGCGAAGGTGACATTCGATCCGGAGCCGGCGCGGGCGGGGATTGTGGACACGTGGCCGGGCGATGTGGATGACAGCCCGGCGCGAAAGGACTGGGGCTGGAAGCCGGACTTCGACGAGAACCGGGCGTTCAATGAGTACCTGATTCCAAATATTACGAAGCGATACCGGTAAGCTGTCGGCGATCACGCGGCGTCCGCCGCGGGCGGACCGTATCGCAGCGCGTCGTGCAGCCGGATCGCGCAGAAAGACAATATCATGGCATCCCACGTGTGGCAATCGATTGACGCCGAGATCGAGTCCCTTCGCAAGGCGGGGCAGTACAAGCAGCTTAAGACGCTGATGAAGCCGATGGGGCCGACCTCGGTCATTGACGGCGTCGGCGATGTGGTGGTGCTGTGCTCGAACGATTACCTGGGGCTCGCCAATCATCCCGAGGTCGTCGCGGCCGGCCTGGAGGCTCAGAAGCAGTGGGGGGCGGGGACCGGCTCGGTGCGGTTCATCTGCGGCACGTTTGACTATCACCGCGAGTTGGAAAAGAGAATCGCCGCGATCTCCGGCACCGAGGATTCGACGACCTATGTCTCCTGCTGGAATGCCAACGAGGCGGTGTTGCCGACGCTGATGGTGGCCGGCGGCGACTCGGTCATCGTGATCAGCGACGAATTGAACCACGCCTCGATCATCGACGCGGTGCGGCTGGGCCGGCAGATCAACAAGGGCTCGCAGTCGAAGGTGTACAAGCATTCCGACATGGCGGACCTCGAATCTGTGCTGAAGGCCAACGCGTCGATCCGGAACAAGATCGTCGTGACCGACGGCGTCTTCAGCATGGAAGGCGACATCGCGAAGCTCGACAGGATTCACCAGTTGTGCACCGAATACGGCGCGGTGCTCGTCGTCGATGATTCCCATGGCGTCGGCGTTTGCGGCCCGACGGGCAAGGGGGTCGCGGAGCACTTCGGCCTGTTCGGCAAGATCGACGTCATGACCGGCACGCTCGGCAAGGCGCTGGGCGGCGCGGCGGGGGGGTACATCGGTTCCCGCAGGAACCTGATCGATCTCATGGTGCAGAAATCCCGGCCGCAGCTTTTCTCGAACGCGCTGCCGCCCGGAACGGCCGGCGCGGCGGCGAAGGCGATCGACATTGTCCTGCGCGACAATTCGCGCGTGGAGAAACTGCGGTCAAACGTCGCCTACATGCGGGCGGGTCTGAAGAATCGCGGCTTCGAGGCGATCGAGGGTCCGAGCGCGATCACGCCGATCATTCTCGGCGAGACGTCGAAGGCGATCGCCGCGAGCAAGCGGCTGCTTGAACTCGGCGTGTTCGTGATCGGATTCGGGTACCCGGTGGTGCCCGAGGGCACGGCGCGATTGCGGGTTCAGATTTCGGCGGCGCATGAGCATGAACATTTCGATCGCGCGCTGGCGGCGTTTGAGAAGCTATGATGCGATCAAGTTGCGGGCCGTCGCCGCGACATCGGCGCGATTAATCGAAAATCGGGAATCGAACGAAACGGCTCCCGCAAATGGGCCGAAAAAGCAAACTCGTACACCCGGGAGCCATATGTCCACGCGCGACAAACCGCTGATCTTCCCCGGCACCGGCAGCCGGCAATTCACTGACGCCATCTGCAAGCACCTCCGCGTGAAACCGGGGCTTTGCGAGGCCAGGCACTTTTCCGAGGGCAACACCTTCGTGCGCGTGCTTGAAAACGTCCGCGGCCGCGATGTCTTCTTCGTGCAGTCGCTCTCGTATCCGGTCAACGACCACCTGATGGAGATTCTCTTCTACGCCGACGCCTTCCGTCGCGCGTCGGCCAGAAGCGTGACGGCCGTTATTCCCTTTTTCAGCTACGGCAAGGGCGACAAGAAGGACGAGCCGCGCGTGTCGATTCGGGCCCGAGTGGTCGCGGATTGCCTGGAGTCCGCGGGGATCAATCGAATCGTGACGATGGACCTGCACGCCCCGCAGATTCAGGGCTTTTTCCGCGTGCCGGTGGATCATCTCTTCGCGCTGCCGGTCATCACGGCTTACTTCAAGCGCAAGGTGAAAAAGGACTGGGTCGTCGTCGCGCCTGATGTCGGCGCGGCGCAGATGGCGAACTTCTACGCGAAGGCCCTCGGCGCCAAGACCGTCATCGCCGAGAAGACGCGCGAGGACCACCGTGAAAAAGCGTTCGTCAAGCGCATCATCGGCCACGTCGCCGGCCGCAACGCCCTCATCGTCGACGACTTCACCATCACCGGCGGCACGCTCATCGCCACCGCCGCGAAGCTGAAGGAGGAGAAAGCCGGCGACATCTACGCGGCGGTCGCCCACGGCGTATTCACCGCCGGCTCCGCGGCGCGCATCGACGCCAGCCCGATCAAGGAAATGGTCATCACCGACACGATCGAACACCGCTTCGAGCCGCCATCGAAGAAGCTGCGCGTGGTCTCGACGGCGAAGCTGTTCGCGCAGGCGATCAACAACATTTTCCACCAGACGAGCGTGTCGAAGCTGTTCGAAGTGTGACCGGGCGGCGAACATCATCGATTCCTGGGCCGAACAATGCCACCGTCAACGCCACCGCTGGGAATGAAAGACCTGGGTGACCAGCGTCAACGACTGGTCCACCAACTCAAGAGCGAAGTGTTCTGGGATCCGGAGATTCTATCGCAGCTGGGACGGGTTTGTTTTGAAATGTCCGATCTGTTCCATGCAGGACGGTATTGGTTCCTTTCGAATGAGGAAGGTGAAGACGTCGAACGGGTCGTCGATTACTTCATACTCCGATGTGACTCAAACCCGACCGGAATACTCATTTAGTTGCCGAACTGCGTGGTGCTCAAGCAGGTGGACGACTACTCCGGCCCGGCGTTGATCAGGCTGAAAAAGTGTGGTGTCACGAATGACCATCTTGCCAGACGTCTCAAACGAGCCCTCAGATTTCGCAGGGCAAGTGTCAAGTCAAAGCGATCCAAGTTCGCGGAGATTATGTCCGTCTGCCTCTTCGGCCTTTTCGTGATCTCCTTGTGTGTGGGGTTCTTTACTCTGATCAGGTGGATCATCGATTTGATTCGCTCGATCGCCTGAGTTCAACCGTCATGATTCAGCGACCTTTCGCTCCCTAATCCATATCCGGATGCTCCTGCACCTCCTCCGGCGGAAACGGGTCGATCTTCGGCTCCGGGTCGATGACCTCCAGCGGAATCGACTTCGCTTCCCGCTCCGATGACGACTTGCTCGATCCCTTGCGCCGCCGCGGGGGGCGCTTGCCGGCCTTGATGTCCTCATCGAACTGCCGCTTGGTGCGCAGGATGTGGTGATAGTGCTGCGCGAAGCGGTGCGCCTCGTCGCGAACCTGCTGGAGAATCCGCAGCGCCGGGTCGTTGCGCGACAGCTTGATCGGCAGCTTCTTCGCCTGGATGTAGATCTCCTCCTCGCGCTTCGCCAGCGAGATCACCATCGGCGGCTTGACGAACGCCTCCTCGCACGCCGCCAGCGCGGCGTGAAGCTGGCCAAGCCCGCCGTCGATCAGGATCACATCGGGATACAGCTCCTCCCCCTCGGCCGCGCGCTTGTAGCGCCGCCTTACCACCTCGCGGATGCTTGCATAGTCGTCGATGCCGTCGACGCTCTTGATCTGAAACCGCCGATACCCGCTCTTGAACGGCCGGCCGTCGATGAAGCAGACGAGCGAGCCGACGGTCTCCTCGCCCTGCAAATTGGCGATGTCGATGCCTTCGATGATGCGAGGGGCGTGCTCCATCTCGAGAATCTTGCCGAGCTTGTTCATGCCTTCGGCCGGATCGATGTAGAAGACTTCGGGCTGGATGTCGGTCTGGGCATCTCCCGAGAGCCGCAGCTTCTGAATCGCCTTGATCCGGTCGCGCAGCCTGGCCGCCTCTTCGAAATTCAGTGCCGCCGACGCGGCTTCCATTTCCTTCTGCATTTCGCGAATCAGCACGCTCTGTTTCGAGCCGAGAAAGCGCTTGAACCGGTCGATATCGCGGCGGTACTCCTCACGGCTGATCCGATCGGCGCACGGAGCGGTGCACTGCTTGATGGCGTACAGCAGGCACGGCCGGAAGAACCGCCGCTTGTCGTCATCCTCGCGAATGTCGAGTTCGCAGGTGCGGAACTTGAACACCTTCTGAAGGGCGTTGACGGCGTCGCGCAGATCGGTGGCCGACGTGAAGGGGCCGAAGAGCTTCGTTCCCTTCGAACGCGGCGAGCGGGTGACGAAGACGCCGGGGAAATCGTCGCCGGTGGTGATCTCAAGGTACGGATAGGTCTTGTCGTCCTTGAGCATTTCGTTGTATTGCGGCTGGATATCCTTGATCAGCCGGTTTTCCTGGAGCAGGGCATCGACCTCGGTATCGCAGAGCAGGAAGTCGATATCGACGACCAAAGTCGCCATCTTCGCGATTTCCGGTCCGCGCGAGCCGAGCAGGTCGGCCGACTCCTGAAAATACGACGACACCCGCGAACGCAGGTCCTTCGCCTTGCCGACGTAGAGCACGCGGCCCTTGGAGTCCTTCATCAGGTAGACGCCGGGCGACTTGGGAAAATGAGAGATCATCTCCCGAAGGTGGCCGATGCGTTCGATGTCGTTCGGGAATTCGTGCATGTCCGGGTGATTCTATACGAGACGGATGGGCACGGCAGGGGCGACGTCCTTGAGTTCGTGCGTGAATCGGCATGCGTGCCCCACCTCTTGCGAAGCAGAGGTGGGCCGGATCGGGTGCCCCACCTCTTGCGAAGCAGAGGTGGGGGACTGACGCGTTGGCGTCTGTGAGGCTCAGTCGAAATGAAATGGCGCAAATAGCCTTTGGTGTTCCTTCTGGCAGAATCGATCCGTCATGCCCGCCACGTAGTCGCAGACGACGCGATGCGGCCCCAGCTCCTTGATTCGCTCGCGGAAACGGGCGGGGAGCAGCGCCGGGTCGGCCAGGTACTCGCCGAAAATCTCGCGAATCAGCCGCTTGGCCTTGGAGTCCATCCGCACGACGCGATAGTGGCGATAGACCTCTTCGAGCAGCACGCGAAGCAGTTCGTCGATGCCCCGTTGCATCGGTGCCGAGAACGAGACGAGGTCGGCCGTGCAGCGGCGAACATCGTCCACCGATTTGACATTCGCCTCCTCGATTCGCCGGGCGCTCTCGTGGGCCGCGTCGTCCGACAGGCGCGCCGCCAGCCGGTCGATGATCGGTCGGCGCAGGGCGTGAATGTTCTTGTCCGCGTACATTTTTCGAATCGGCTCGGCCGCCTCGCGCCAGAGGGCGCTTTCGTTCAGCGCCTCCTCGGACAGCACGCGCTGGCCGAGGCCGTCCTCGATGTCGTGAAGCGTGTAGGCGATGGTGTCGGCCAGGTTGGCGATCTGGCCCTCGATGGGGCATCGCGGGCCAACCTCAAAGAGCGCCGCCACGGTTTCATCCTTGTTCGCGATGGTGCCGGGATGATCGAACTGCGTCTGATGCTTGATGAGCGACTCGCGGACTTCGAACGAAAGATTCAGTCCGCGAAACGCGGGGTAGGGGTGCTCGAGATAGTCCACGACGCGAAGCGACTGCACGTTGTGTTCGAAGCCGCCGTGCTCCTTCATCAGTTTCGCAAGCGCCTTTTCGCCCGCGTGGCCGAAGGGGGAGTGGCCAAGATCGTGGGCGAGCGCGACGGCGCCGGCCAGTCGATCGTTCACGCCGAGGAGCCGGGCGAGTCGTTCGGCCTGTGCGGTGACTTCCAGCGTGTGCGTCAGGCGGGTGCGGAAATGGTCCGTCTCACCGGTGATGAAGACCTGTGTCTTGTGCATGAGGCGGCGGAACGCCATGCAACTGACGATGCGGTGCCGATCGAGATCAAATGGGGACTCGTCGCCGACCTCGGAGCGTGAATGGACCCGGCCGCGCGACGCATGGTCATGCACGGCGTAGGGGGCGAGCGGTCGTTTCGAACTGGAAGCGGACATCACACGATCCTGAATTCCAACCGGCCGCCGGCGAGGTGTCAACCGGTCGGCAACCCGCAGGACGGCGCGATCGATCTGAGCATTTCATAAGTCTTGTTCAGCGCCTCTGGTACGACGCGCACGTCACCGAGCACCGCCATGAAATTCGTGTCCCCGTTCCATCGCGGGACGATGTGAATGTGCAGGTGCCCGGGCAGGCCGGCGCCGGCGCATCGGCCGAAGTTGATGCCGATGTTGAATCCGTCGGTCTTCATCGCCGCGGCGAGCATTCGTTTTGCATCGCGGGTGGTCCACCAGATGGCCTGCATTTCGTCGTCGCTGAGGTCTTCCAGCTCGGCCTTGTGAGCCGCGGGGGCGATGAGCAGGTGGCCGTTGGTGTAGGGAAAGCGATTCATGACGACCATCGCGCCGTCGCGCCGGCTGATGACGAGATTCTCGGCGTCACTCGCCGGGGCGGCGAGATAGTCGCAGAGAAAGCAGCCGGACTGCTGCTGGGTGCCGCTGAGCTGATGGATGTATTCCATCCGCCACGGGGCCCAGAGATTCTCGTGAAATTCGTTCAT
>CALLKH010000076.1 GCA_938008425.1 uncultured Planctomycetaceae bacterium
ACGTCGCGCCGCCGAAACGGCGACACGTTCATCTGTAATGCCGAGGATGCGGCGGCGGTCATCGAGGACTTCAAGGCCCACGGCGTCGACCTGCCCATCGACAAGGAGCACCAGACGCTCGGCGGCAAATTTGCATCGCCCGAGGGTGATGCGCCGGCGGTGGGCTGGATGAAGAATCTCGAATGGGTCGAAGGCGAGGGCGTCTATGCCGACCCCGTCGAATGGACGGCCGAGGGTGACGAACTCATTCGCACCAGGAAGTACCGCTACATCTCGAACGTCATTCGCTACGACGACAAGACGCGCCGCGTGTCAGGGCTGCACTCCGTGGCGCTGACCAACAAGCCGGCGATCGCGGGCGTCAAGGCGCTGGCCAATCGAGAGGACGCGACCGACGCCGATCGGGTCGAACAGATACGGGAGTTCCTCGGCCTGCCGAAGTCGGCAAAGCGCGAGGACATCATCGCTGCGTTCAACGCGCTCCTGAATCAGTCGGGCGTCGCGCCCGCCGGCGGCGCGTTGCCGGACATCGGCGGGGATGAGGGCGAAGGCAATCGCGAGGAGGCGATCATGGTCAATAGTGACGAAATCCTTCAACAGGCTCGGTGGTTCCTGAACCTGCCGACCACAGCAACGGAGAATGAAATCGTGGCGGAACTTGAAAAGCTCATCGGACAGATTCGGGAGTTGGCCGGCGTGGCCGCCAACTCGGACAACGCCGCCGTCCTGGCGGCGATCAAAACGAAGATCGGGGCAGCGCCCGCGAGCAAGATCGCGGTGTGCAAGGAGCTCGGCCTCGCCGAGACGGCGACCGACGCCGAGGTTCTCGCGGCGATCGGCAAGCTCAAGACGGCCCAGGCGGCCAACAGTGAGATGTCGGATGCCAAGGCCCTGCGCGGAGAACTCGACGTGGTCAAGACGGCGCTGAACTCGGCCAACACCGAGCTCACGTCGCTTCGCGCCGAGAGCACGAAGCGCAAGGTCGACGAGCGAATCGCGCAGCTGAAGGCCGAGGGCAAGATCACCGACACCATGCTCGCGGCCAACAAGGACGGAACGAACTTCTACCGCGAGCTCGCCGCCGACGACAAGCGGTGGGAGGCGTGGTACGCGACGGCGGCCGTCGTCGCCCCGACACAGGGCCGGATGGTCGATCCGTCGCGCCGGCCGGCGACGAGCGGCGGCGCATCGAACGACCCGATCGCGGCGAACGCCGACCGGTTCGATGCCGGGTCGATGCCCGAGTACGAGCGGATCAAGAAGTACCAGGCTGAGAACAAGTGCAGCTACGAGGCGGCGATGACCGCCTGCGGGCTCGCCTGATTCCGGAGGCGAACGAGACGACCCGAGGCGCGGTGCCGACGGCGCGTGTTTGAGTGAAACAGGGTGACGGGCAGTCGTCACTGAAAGGAAGAAAAAATGGCAACGAAGTTCCTCGCGGAACAGGTGACGCAGCAGATGAGCCGCAAGGCGTCGGAGGCCCTCGTGGCCCATCGGCTCGTCGAGATCAACGCGGCCGATCACGAGCAGGTCGATCAGGCCGACGCCGCCAACGACAAGTGCGTCGGCATTGTCGGCTATGCGGCCGTCGCCGGGCAGGAGGTCGCGGTCAAGTGCGGCGGCCACCTGGTGCTCGAAGCGGGCGGCACGGTCGCCGTCGGCGATGAGATCGTCGCCGACAGCGTCGGGCGCGGCGTCGCCCGCGGCGTGACGGCGACGACGCTCTACAACGTCGTCGGTCGGGCGCTGACCGCCGCGGCGAGCGGCGAACACTTCATGGTCGCCTGGGGACCCTACGGCGTCTGGGGCGCGAACGCCTCGTAAGACAGCCGGCCCGGCCGGTGCAGCAGTCGCGGCACATGTGGATGGAAAAAGGACACGAAGAACCCCGGCAGTGCGCCGGATCAAACGATTGAAAGGATGCAATCATGCCGATTGGCGGAACAGTCAAGGACGTGCTTCCCGATCCGATGCTCACCGGCCTCGCCGTCGAGCTCGGGACGGGCGGCAATTACGTGTCGGACATCATCGCCCCGGTGGCGACGGTGGCGCGCGACACCTTCAAGTATGCGACGTGGTCGCGCGAGGACATCAAGCTCGATGTTCGCTCCCAGCGCGCGCCCGGCGCGGCCGCGAACGAGGTGGTGATCTCCAAGTCGTTCACGGAGGGCTCCGTCGAAAATCGCTCGCTGGCGATGAAGATTCCCGATGAGCTGCGCAACAACGAGCCCAACCAGGCCGCCCTCGAAGCACGCCGGGTCAAGGTGCTCACCGGCAAGCTCAAGCTTCAGGCCGAGATCGCGATCGCCACGGCGCTGCAGGCGGCGACGGGCACCCTCACCGCTCCGACCACCAAGTGGGACGCCGCGAATCCCACGATTCGCGCGGACATTCTCGCGGACAAGAACGCCTTCCGGCGACAGAGCGGCTTCAACCCGACCCACCTCGTACTGCCGCCGGTCGTGGCCGCCGCGGTCTTCAACAACTCGCAGATTCTGGAACTGGTGAAGTACACCTTCGGCGAGCTTCTGAAGAGCGGCTTCATCCCGATGATCGAGAACATGCAGGTCGTCGTGCCCGGCGCGATCAAGGACGGCAGCAACCCCGGCGCAGCCCAGTCGATCGCCGACGTCTATACCAGCGACGAGGCGTACTACCTGTACGTCGATCCCAACGCGGGCAGCGATCTGGAAGCGATGACCGCGCTTCGCCAGGTCCGGAGCATGGCTTCGGTCTCGACGCCCTTCGCCGCCTACAAGTGGCGCGATCCAAACCCGTCGGCGCACACCGACTGGGTCGCGGTCGACTGCAACCAGAAGGAAGTCGTGCTCTCCCAGGCGCTGATCGCCCGCAAGCTCGACGTCCTGACGTAATCGGCGACGTCGGCGTGACGGCCCGGCGGCGTGCAACTGAGTGAATGAATGAACCGGAAACGGGAACGAAGCAAAGGAGACGATCATGTCATCGAAGTGGTTCAAGACCTCGGGCGGCGAGGTTTACGGCAAGTGCGGCATCACCTTCGGCGCGGAGCCGGTGGAGGTGTCGGAGAAGGACCTGGGGACGAAGCGCGGCGATCTCGGTCTGACGATTGGTCAGCGGCTCGCCGAGGATCCGCGCCTCGTCGAGGTCGAACCGCCGACCCGCGCGAAGGAGGCGGCCAAGCCCACCGGCGGCGAGCAGGCGGACGGCGGCAAGGGCAAGGCGGGCGACGAGAAGGCGGCGAAGTAACCGATGGCCTACGCGACCTTGGCTGAACTGAAGACGCGGGTCGGCGATGACGTCTATGCGCAACTGTCCGACCTATCCGGCGGCGGCATCGCGGATGACGTCGTCGGTCAGGCGCGTCTCGACGACGCGCACGGCCTCGTCAACATGAAGCTCGCCGGGCGCTACAAGACGCCGGTGGACACGTCTGACACCACCGTCGCGAACGCCCTGCGGGCGATGACCTGCGCCGTGGCCTACTCCCTCCTGCTCGAAAACAACGTGGCCTCGACGGCCCGCGTGTCGGAGGGCAAGGCGGCTGAGATGAAACGGTGGCTCGACCTGCTGGAGGAAATCTACAAGGGCAAGGGCGCTCTGCCCGGCGAGGCGGCGCTCGCCGGGCCGGTGTCGAGCGGCTCACCGGCGATCGTCGTCGGCAGCCCTCGGGTTTTCGGTGGTGATTCGTTGTCGGGATTGAACTGAGTGAATGGCACTACGTTACAAGGTTCACAGCACGCAGGCGCACGAGGCGAAGCTCGCCCGGGCGTTTGCGCGCATTGGCGACCTCGGGCGGAACGTGCGGCCGGTGCTCGGACAGATCGGCCTCTACATTCGCCGCGAAGCACAGCGGTCGCTGCGGTCGCGGTCGAAGACGTGGGGCCCGCACTCGGGACGACTCTCGCGGTCGCTGGCCATTCAGATCGATGCCGCCAGCGTGGCGGTCGGATCGAACCTCGTCTATGCCGCCATCCAGCAACTCGGCGGTACGGTGCGACCGAAGACCGGAAAGTATCTGGCACTGCCGGTGCTTCCAAACCTTCGGCGGCGCGGCGTCTGGCCCCGCGATCTGCCGAAGGACTCGATGGTCTTCAAACCGGCCGAGACGATCAAGATCGGCTCGCACGCGTGGGTCGGCCCGGCGCTGGTGCGAAAGGAGAGCGTCACCCGGCCGGGCAAAACCAGGAAGGACGGCTCGCCGGGCAAGGAGCGCGTCATCAAGGCCGCGGGCGAAGTCATGTTCGCCCTGGTCAAGCGTGTGAGGATCAAGGGCGACCCGTATCTGAAGTTCGATTCGAAGGCCCAGGCGTTCGCGCTCGAAGCGATCACCAAGGCGTTTCGGCGGCGGTTGCCGGGGGGAGGACGCACTGATGCCGGCCAGTAACCCGCTCACCGCGATCGACCTCCTGATTCGCGACCAGATTCTACATCTGCCGTTCCTGGCGGCGCTGTGGAAGAACGCCGGCAAGGTGCAGGCGTTCGACCGCAAAGTCGACATTCGGCGGAACTTCGAGGACGCCATACTGGCGGGCTCGCGGGCGCTCGTTGTGCCACGGGGCATGACGATCAGCCCGAATTTTTCGAGCGGGTCAATGCGGTTCAGGCTCCGCTACGACATCGCCTGCTACTCGGGAAAGATGACGATCGAGGACATCAGGCTGCTTGAATGGGGCGTCGCCCTGGCATGCACTCGGCTCTACCAGGGCATCGGCCCGGACGGCTCGCCGCTCGATGCCAACGCGGCCGCGCCGCTGGTGATCGAGACGTTCAATGTCGGCGAGGTGGAGGAGGACCGGCAACGCGTCGACATGCCGGAAGAATGGGAAAGTGTCACGCAATTAACCGTGTTCGCGGACGGCGACAAGGCTGCGCTGGCCGCCCTTTAGGAGACGACGATGGGCAGTGACAAAGACAAGGCTCCGATGCCGGCGACGCCGGCGGGCGACGATAACGAACTGGCCCGGCTTCTCGCCGTGCCGCATGACGACGTGGTGATTCGCTCGGTGCGCGGGCCGGATGGCATCGATCCGCTGCTCGGGGCGGTCAAGATGGGCCGCATTTACACGATCGACTTCCCCACGGCCGTGCGCTACTGCGAGGGGCCGGAGCCGCGATTCGAGCCGATCCTGAAGGCCGATCGAACGCGGATCGAGGCGGCGTCGAAACAGGCCGCGGACCGGGCGGCGGAGATCGAGCGGAAGAAAAAAGAACTCGCCGTGATGGAATCGGCGAAGTAAACGACGAACGCGGCCGACGCCGGCGACGTGGTGACACGAAGAAGGCAACAGGCACGGAGGCTTATGCATGGCGCAGAAAATGAAAGACATCGTGCTGTTCGGCAAGGAGACGACGCCCGGCACCGTCGCCGGCTCGTTCCCGCTCGACCAGCCGTTCCTGGGCGCGGGGCTGGTGCCGAGTATCTCGGAGCACCTGGGCGAGATCATGTCGTCCTCCACCTGGCCGCACCGCACCGAGCAGGTGCCGCTCGGGTCGTCGGCGCGGCTGACCTTCACGCCCGAACTCAACATCGCGACCATCCGCGACATCATCCTGATGGCGACGCAGCGGACCAACGGCGACCTGCCTTTCCTGTCGATCGGCCACACCCGGGCCGGCGTCGGTCAGGCTCACTACCTCGGTGCGCTGTGCGCCTCTTTGTCGCTGGAGTACTCGCGCGGCGGATCGCCGGACGCGAGCTCGATCCTCCAGGCGTCGATGGAATTCGAAGCGATGCTCGTCGCCCACACGACGGGGCTGTCCGCCGGGACGAAGGGCGCGGGGCGTCGGTTCAAGATCGGGGCCGGCACCTTCACGATCAATGGCGTGGCGGCCACCAAGGTCATGTCCTATCGGCGGACCATCACCAATGAGCTTGCGCTCGGAGCGCCCGATGAGGCTTCGAGCAAACGCATCTTCCTCGAAGCGGGGGCGATGGATGACGAAATTGTCATCGTGGCCCAGTTCAACGACGCCGCCTGGTCCACCCTCACCCTGGCGGGGACCGAGCACGCCGTCTCAATCGTTCACGCGACTGGCTCGGCTAACGAGACCGTGACCGAAACGATCGGCAAGGCGCGGATCAGTTCGCACCAGCTGAGCGAGCAGGACGGCACGACGACGCAGGAGATCACGATCAAGCCGTATCACACCGGGGCGGCCGCGCCGTGCGTGTGGACGTTCGGAACCGCGATCGGAGCAACAGTGCTCTTCGCATAAAGGGTAGAGTCAGGAGTACGGCACACACATATTCGGAAAGAGGTTCACGGATGAAACTGGATTTTCTGTCACCGCCGCCACCGCTTCGGTTTGGAACCGGGGACGATGCATTCGCCCTGAAGCTGCGCCGCATTGACGCGGCCGACCGGGCCGCGGTGCTCGACGCCATCCAGGCGAGCTCGCACATGCAGGTGCAGGCGGAGTTGGAACGGCATGTCACCGGCTGGGAGAACGTCTGCGATGCCAACGGCGTGGCGGTGCCGTTCGAGGAGGAGGACGACAAGGGCCATAAGACGCGGAACCTCTCGAAGTTCCTCGGCGCGCTGGCGCTCTCGGACCAGATGCGGGTGATGATCGGCCTGCTGGCGTTCATCGGCATTCCGACCGAGGCTGCCGAGACGATCGTGAAGCAGCTGGTGAAGGCCGGCGACGCCGGAAAGCTGTCGGGTGACGCCCGCCCTACGACGAGCTCGGCCGGCAGTGGGAAGACGACTGCGTCCGAGAGTTGATTGAGACTCGCAATCTGGCCCAGATGACGGCGGTGCCGTTTGAGATCGTCGCGGCGCTGCCCTACGGAAGCCGAGTGATTCTGATCGACCTGATTAACGCCAGGGATCGCTGGGTGGTTCAGGATCGGAGTGACGGTTGAAAAGGCGACGGTTAGAGCAATGAGCGACCTGAATTTCAGCCTGAGGATCGGCGTGGAGGATGCGACCCAGCAGGGCCTGGCGTCGGCCGCGTCGCGCTTCAAGAAGTTCCTCAGCGGCCTTGCGCTCAAGCCGTTCACGCTGCCGTTTCAGGTGGGCCGCGCGGGGCTCGGCATTCTGCGGGACCTCAACCTCGGCCTGATGCCGCTGGTGCGCGGGCTCGATTCCATCGTCGAGCGGGGCAGCAAGCTCGAAGTCATTCGCCGGAGCTTTCAGAACCTCACCGGGCAGTCGAGCCGCAACGCCGAGATCATGGCCAAACAGATCGT
>CALLKH010000077.1 GCA_938008425.1 uncultured Planctomycetaceae bacterium
CCAATTGTTGAAGCTGGCGGCGATTTCGACGCGCTCGATGAACAGATTCTTCGGCAGTCTCTTGTCGCGATTCGGCTTGTATTCGAAATGTGCGAATGGCGTCACATTGTCGAGCGAGAGCGCCTGTCGGCGACCGTCGAATACGATGAGAACGGCCTTTCCCTTTTCGACGGGAATCGACTGCGGCTCGGTGCCCTGGGGAATCTCAAGGCCGACCGCGGAGACCAGGTCGCTGCCATCCGCTTTGCCTCTGTACGGCGCGGCCCAGAGGTCGTCGCCGATCTGATGCATGGGCAAGCCGTACTTCGACTTCGATGCCTTGGAAATCAGCTGATATCCTGCTCCAAATTCGCCGGAGACAGTCGCTTGATCAGTGAATTCACCGTCATCGACGCTGAGTGAGACTTCGAGCTGCCCCGCTTTCGACATGATCAGGTGGTCCTTGCCATCGCGACTGACGATGGAGAAATCGTCAGATGAGAGATTCCGCGGCGAGACGCGCCACTCATGTCGAATCGGATTTCCTTCCCGCGCGAGACTGAATGAATGATCTAGAATGTAATCGCTGTATGTCAGTCTTCTGATCGAAATGACGGCATGCGGCTTCGATGTCTCCTGCTTATTCAGCCCCCACGTCTTCCTGGCTGGATCCAGCCAAAGGGTGTATTCACCGGAACTGGGGACGTTCAGGGTGATGTCGCGGCCGGGTTGTTCGAGCCGGCCGTCACCGTTCGCAGCGCCGAGATGTCGATCCCACGAACCGTTGAACACAAACTTGAACTGGTATCGACCGCAGTTCCAGTACCTGAGCATCTCAAGGCGATCGCCGGACTGCTTCAAGAGGAAATCGTCGTTTGATGTGGCCCAGTTGTTGAACGTGCCCGCGATGCGAATGGCGGGCGAATCGTCCACCGCCGAGACTGCGACCGGTCGAAGTACGATCGCGGTCAGCACGAACGCCGAGACTGCCGCAACTCGAAGAAGTCCGCGCCGTTCGGGTGTCAGACGAGTGGCGTTTATAGTTCCGACATGGCGCATCAATCACTCCTTGCACAATCGAAGGGAACCTTGGGTCGAAGAGGGATTCTAATGACTCTTGCGGGGCGGCGCGCAGGATTTTCGCAGCGTCAGCCGGACGGGATGAGTCTCGGACACAGATTCGATGTTGCCGTCGATCAGGTCGAACAGTCGCTTGCAGGCCTGCTGCCCGAGTTCGAAGAGTGGCGTATGAACCGTGGTGAGCGGCGGGTCGCAGAATTCGGCCTGATGCATGTCGTCGCAGCCGATGACGCTGACGTCTTCCGGCACCTTTCGGCCGGCCGTCTTCAGGCCGCTGATGGCGCCGATCGCCATCTTGTCGTTGCCTGCCAGGATTGCGGAGATCCCGGGCTCGCGATTGATCAGCCGCGCGACGGCCGCGGCGCCGCCTTCCTCGGTGTAGAGTCCATCTTCGACCTGCCGCGCCGGTAGGCTGATCCCGGCTTCGCTGAGTGCGCTTTCGAATCCGGCTCGCAGATCGGTTGAGGTCTGAACTTCTGCCGCGCCGTGGATCAGGCCGATGGTTCGGTGGCCGAGCGAGCAGAGGTGTGCACCGGCCTGTCTGCCGGCCTCCCGATAGTCGCAGACTACATGATTCAACTTGAGGTCCGGCAAGTAGTTATTGACGAGGACGGCTGGAAACTCACAATTCAGAAAGTCAGCCAGGTAGGTGTCGCGGTTGGTGATGCCGAGGCACAGGAGGCCGTCAATGAAATGCCGGCGGAAGAGCTCAAGGTACTCCTGTGCCTTGATGTATTCCGCGTCGGCCACTTCAAGCAAAACCTTGTAATCCGATTGCCGGGCGGTCTCCTGAATCGCGCTGATAATCTCGCCAAAATAGGCGTCTGCGAATGCGTGGCGGAGTTGAGGGACTAGAATTGCGATGAGGCCCGCCTTCTGGGCCTGAAGGCTCTGTGCGAGGCGACTTGGTCGGTAGCCGAGTCGGTCGACGGCGTCGAGAATTCGCTGCCGGGTTTCAACGCTGATCCGTCGATCGCGCTTGTTCAGGACCAACGATACGGTGGTGAGCGACGCCTGACTTTCCCGTGCGACGTCCTTGATACTCACCGTTTTTCGCTTCGCCATGCGGGTTTTGCCTTCTGAGTGATCGCGGCGCGATGCGCAGACGCTTGAAACTGATTGTGCGGATTCCATCATAACCCAACTTTCGAGAGATACGTATGCGGCACTTGGAGCCAGAAAACTTGACCGTCGAAGCTCTGGAGGTCGGAGCGCCCGAGGATTCTCAGCGAACTGTGCCCGGTCCGCGGAGGGCTGTTCGTAAGGCAACAGGCGTCTGTAAGTCCAG
>CALLKH010000078.1 GCA_938008425.1 uncultured Planctomycetaceae bacterium
AGAGTGACAGACTGGTGAGCACGCTGATCAGCGTCGAAAATCCGACCACGAGAAGCGCCTGGGCGAGTCCGGCGGTGCCGACGACATAGCCGACACGACGGAAGAGGATAATGCCCAGGATGGTGAGAATGCTCGGCGTGAAGACGCCGACAAAAGTGCCGAGGCCGGGAGCTGATTTCTGATCGAGTGTCTTCATGGTCGATTGACGAGCGCTGTACAGATACCGGCCGGACGGATCAGTCGCCAGCGAGAATCGGTTCGATTTCGAGACGCGCGAGCACCTCGTTTCGTCCGGGAAACTCGGACCTTCCCTTTTCCGGGACCGGCCAACGTTACTGAACCTTGGGCGGAGAGTCCACAATTGCGTGGACAGAATTTCTCCTGATCAGGGTGTCCGAAAAGCGTCGGCCGATTTACCCGATCAGGACGCCTCCAGATTCCACCCAGGGTCGGGCCACATTTTTGATCAGCAGGGCATGAGGATGAACGACATATTAGTGTTCAGGGTTGATTGGGAATCAAGGGGAACCGTTGAATCCGAGGCTACTGATACCGATTCTCATCGGCATTTCCTTGGTGATGGCCGAGGGCAGCGCCACCGCCGCAACCATCAAGGCCGTTCAATCCGGCACGGCTTCCAGTTCCGGAAACGGGACAGTCACGGTCAACATCACCTCGGTCGACACGTCCAAGAGCTTTCTCGTATTCCAGACCCGTCACAATAGCAATCGTCCGGAGGGCAGTGCTCTTCGCGGCAAATTGGCGAGCAGCACGACCCTGGAGTTTACGCGCGTCACGAACGAAACGAGCACGATTGAGATTCGATGGTATGTCGCTGAATTCACTTCCGGGGTGAAGGTTCAGCGCGGGGACATCTCGCAGTCCGGATTGACGATCAACACCGCGGTGACCCCCGTCGCTTCGTTAAGTCAGGCATTTGTATTGTGGTCGAAGACGGTCAACGCGAACGACAGCACCTGGGATGACAATGACCCCGTGGTGCTCGAACTCACAAGCACGAGCAACCTCCAACTCCGAAACTCGGCGAACACGTCCGGGCACATCGTTCACTACCAGATTGTCGAGTTCACAAACTCAGCGGATGTTCTCGTTCAGAAAGGTCTGACGTCGCTGACCGGAACGACGCTTTCCGTTGACGTGACCTTGAGCACCGCGGTCGACCTGACCAAGGCCTTCGTGCTGGTCGGGTATCGACAGACCACCGGCACTTCAGCCGCCATCGGGCGACGTATGGTTCGCGCGCGTCTGATCAATACAACCACCGCTCGCATCGATCGGGATGTCGCGGATGCGGCCGACACGCTCGACGAGATCTCCTGGCAGGTGGTGGAACTTCGCGACGGCTCAAAAGTCCAGGCCGGCAGCGTCAACTTTCCCTCCGGCACTTCGCAACAGACGATCACCATCAGCAGCATCAGTACGGCCCGTTCGATTGCATTCGGCTCCGCCCAGCCGGCCTGCGGTCAGGGCATGGGCAAGTCTTCCTATGCGAGCGATGACATCATCGGCGTGGCGTCCGCCACGTTCGCGCTGGGCAGCACTTCGTTCACGGCCCAGCGCACGAGCACGGCGGCCGCGGCTGACATCGGCTGGTTCGTCGTGGAGTTCGCCGATCCCTGCGCCGTACCCGCCACTCCGCGCGGCAACATCCTGTTTGTCGTCCCGAACTCCGCGAGCCTGAGCGCATCCGATACCGCCAAGCGCTGCGCGATGTACTCGTGGAATCTTAATGTGACCCTGATCTCGGAAACCGCCACGACCTCCCAGTTCGACACTGCGATCGCCTCGGCCAATGGCGTTTATGTTTCGTCTGCCGTCACCGCGAGCACTGTCGCGAGCAAGCTGGCGGACCGGAACATCGGCATCGCCTGGGAGACGCCGGCCCTGGACGACGACGTCAAGCTGAGCAACGCCGACGGCGGCACGTACTCGGCCACCGCGATCGATATTCAAAGCACGTGTCATTACATCACCTCGTCTTTCACGACGGGATCACGCACGATTCTCACGTCGAGTCAATCCCTCGCAACGGCTTCCACCACGCTGGCCACCGACGCCACCACGCTGGCGAAGCGCCTCAGCAGCTCATCACCAACGCTGGTCGCGCTGGAGCGCCGGAATCGCCTGTACGGCGACACCCGATCGACCGGCCGTCGGGTGCACATGCCGTGGGGCAGCAGCGCGTTCGATTACACGGCGCTGAATTCGGATGGGCAGCTCCTGATGCGGCGGGCGATCGAATGGGTGGCCGAGGTCGATGGATCGATGGGCATCTGGCGATTCGACGAAACCGCCGGAACAACGGCCGTCGACGCCTCGGGCAACGCCCGCAGCGCGACGCTGACCAACATGGACCCGGCCACCGACTGGGTACGCGGGCGGGTGGACAACGCCCTGGACTTCGACGGCTCCGACGACACTGCAATTGTTTCAGGAACGTTTGCGCCGCCGGGCACCGGATCGGTCGCATTCTTTATGCAGGTCCCCGGCCCGCCGGCGTCGCACGGGCGAATATTCGGCTCTGCCAACAACTGGGAGGTTCGTCACGTCCAGAACGGCAACCCGGACGGTGTTCCCAACGGCATCGTCTTCGATCTGGGATATCCCGCGGGTGGGGCGAATGATGTCTTCATCACGACTTCGGCGATCGATCAGCCCGGCCGCTGGTACCACATTGCAGCAGTCTTCAACCAGCCGGCCGGCACGTATTCGGTTTACCTGGACGGCGCGCTGCATAAGAGCGGAACGACGACGCTCGTGACCGAGGCGTCGGGCACGCTGACGATCGGTACGCGTACCGGATCATCGAACTATTTCGTCGGCCGGCTCGACGATCTGCGAATCTACAATCGAGAGTTGTGCGCCGACGAGATCGCCGCCATCGCGCGGGCGAAGACGCAACTCAACATCCTCCAATGGTATGAAGTGCGCCGCGGACAATGATGCCGCATGGCGGTCCGAACGGGATGAGCGTCCTGG
>CALLKH010000079.1 GCA_938008425.1 uncultured Planctomycetaceae bacterium
CGAATCTCATCCGAGAGCTTGGTGAGCACCTCCTTCATGGTGGGCTCAAGCTCGGCGCTGAAGCGGCCGAACGCGATCGGCCCGCCGATCGTCAGCTCGACGCCCTCTCGGATTTTCTTGACGCGGTAGAAGCGGCCGTCGATGCCGGGCTCGTCGGAGTGGCCGTGGTTCTTCATGTGCGGCGGAACGACCTTGGAATTGAGCGCGACGAGCAGGCTGCGGAAGTCGAGTTTCTTGTCGGGGAAGTTGCCGACCTGGCCGTCGGCGCCGAAGGCCTTGGAGATCGACTCCATCGCGGCCATGAATAGGATGTCGCGCTTGTCGAAGTTCGCCATGGCGGCGAGGAGCACGAAGAAGCAGAGCAGTAGCGACATCATGTCGCCGTAGGTGAGAACCCACGCTGGTGCGCCGACGGGCGGACATTTGTGCTTTCGTGCCACTGGATTCCTCGGTTCAGGCGTCGGCGGCCATCACGTCGCCTTGTTCGCGGCGAGTTCCGCCCGCTTCCTGGGTGGCAGCATGACCGCCAGTTTCATTTCGAGCATTCGCGGGTTGTCGCCGGCCTGAAGGCAGAGCACGCCCATCTTGGCGATGCTGAGGAAGAACATCTCCTCGTCGTGATTGGTCGCCATCTTGTCCACGAGCGGCAGGCCGATGATGTTGGCGATCATCGCGCCATAGAGTGTCGTGAGGAGCGCGATCGCCATACCGGGGCCGATGGCCGACGGGTCGCTCATGTTCTTGAGCATGACGACGAGGCCGACGAGCGTACCGATCATGCCGAAGGCCGGCGCGTACTTGGCCAGCATGTCGGGCACGGACTTCGCCTCGGCGTGGCGCTGGGAGATGGCGTCGATTTCCGCCTCGAGGACGGCCGACACGGTCTCGGCGTCGGTGCCGTCGACCACCATCTGAATGCCGTTCTGGAGGAACGGGTTGGAGATTTCGGAGATGGAGTTCTGAAGCGAGAGAATGCCCTCGCGCCGCGCGACGTCGGCCAGCTTGACGATCTGGGTGATCAGCGCGACGGGATCCTGCTTCTTGCGAAAGTAAAATGCGCGGACCAGCTTGGCGAAGGATTTCAGGCAGTCGGCGCGGCACGACATGATGGTGACGAAGGCGCCGCCGCCGACGACCATGACCACCGAGGCCATGTCGAAGAAGGCGCCCATGATGTCGCCGTTCGATCCGGCGTAGAGTGAGTACGCAAGAAGGCAGAAGGTGGCGACTGAGCCGATGACTGTCGTGAGATCCATCTCGAAACCTTCCGTCCGACGGCGCTCTTAAATTGCAGGGCAGGGCGTCGGCGACCGTTTTCCGTCCTTGGCGCGGGTTCGGACCGTCGTCGGAACCCCCGATTCCGATGAAACATCGGCTCGGCGAAGATCGGGATTAAGCATTCGCGGACATAGCCCTAGAATGCGTCCGGTAAGCGGCCCCGTGCCGATCGGCCACATGATCGGACGTTGATTCAGCGCCTGCGGCGGCGTTTGCCGCGATACTTGTTGAGATCGATTGAATGCCGGAGCCTGAGACAACCTTGAAGCGGCCGGAGGGCGGCCGGCCGAAGCGGTGGGAACTGCTGGCGATCGCTCTGTTGGCGTTGGCGGTTCGGGCGCCGCTGATGGGCACGCATGGATTCGCGGGCGACCAGGCGCACTTTGCGGCCTGGGCGGAGATTCTCCAGCCGGGCTCCCAGATCGCGCCGCCCGGCGGGTTCGCGGCGCTCTATGAGTTTCGGGCGCGCCGGCCGGATCGAAGCTGGCACCTGTATCCTCCCGGCACGCTGATCCTGCTCCGGTTTGTCGGGCCCATTTTCAATTCGCTGGCGCCCGAGGGCCAAACGCTGGACGCCGCGGTCGTCCGCGGTCTTCAGATGAGAGCCGAAGACGACGCGACGCGGCTCGCGAGGGTGATTCTAAAGGCCCCCGGCGTGGCCGCGGATGTCATGCTTGCGGCACTGATTGCATTGTTCGTCAGCAGGCGGCTCGGAAAGCGTGCGGGCATCGTCGCCGGTATCGCGCTGGCCCTTGCTCCGCCGGTGATCTTCAATTCAGCGGTGTGGGCGCAGGTGGATTCGCTGTTCATGCTGCCGGTGGTGCTGTCGATGGAGTGGGCGGCGCGACGAAGGCCGGCCGGCATGGCGGCTTGGGCGGTTGTCGCGATGATGGTCAAGACGCAGGCGGTGATCTTCGGTCCGATCTGGGCGGCGGTCGCGATCGCGTGTTGCGGCCGGGATGTGAAGCTGTGGGGCCGGACGCTCGGCGCGGGTGCGGCCACGGCGGCGGCGATTCTGTTTCCTGTTGCGAATCTTCTGCCGCAGGTGGCCGCGAGTTTCGGCGGAGCGGCGTCGGTGTACCCGTACACCCATCTGAATGGTTTCAGCCTGTGGTTTGTGCTGCATCCGCTTGATGAGCCGCACTGGTCATCGCTCGGGCAGTATTATGTCAGCGACGCGACGTACGAGATCGCGGGCATCCCGGCGAAGACGATCGGGCTCGTCGCGGTGCTCGGCATGTGGGCCTTTGTATTCGTGCGATTGATTCGCCGCCGCTGTGATGACGCATCGCTTCGATGGGCGGCGATCGTGACGCCGCTGGCGCTCTTCGTGTTCGGCACACAGATGCACGAGCGCTATCTGCTGCCGGTCGTGAT
>CALLKH010000080.1 GCA_938008425.1 uncultured Planctomycetaceae bacterium
CTGCCACCAGACACTGCACAATGAAGCCAAGGCGATCGAACTCCTTTCGAACATCGTCCGGAGGTATCCCGAACACGCCCCGGCGCTGTATCGCTACGGCGAAGCCCTGCTCATTCGCGATCAGCTCCAGGAGGCGGAGCACTGTTTCGCGGCCGTGACGGTCCTTGAACCCAATCAGCCCCAGGGATACTGCGGCCTCGCCGAGGTCCAGGTCCGCACCAAGCGATTTACCGAAGCCGTGCGAAATGCCGAGAGAGCGCTGGAACTCGCCCCGGATTACCGGGTCAGCCGCTACGTGCTCGGAATGGCATACCGGGGTCTGGGCCAGTTTGATCGAGCCGAACGCGAACTGGCCATGGGCAAAGAGGCTCAGCGAATCGCGCTCGGCGATCGGCTAGAACCGCTGCTTCAGAGATACAAGGTCAACGTCCGCGACGCGATCAACAATGCCATGAAACTCGCCAAGGCGAATCGCCGCGCCGAGGCCGAGGTCCTGCTGGACGCTGCCCTCGCCTCAAATCCCGACGATCTCGCCGTCATCAACAATCTTGCGGCGGTTTGCATAGACCAGCAGAAGTTCGACAAGGCCGCCGAACTGCTCGAGCGCGCAACCCAGCTCGATCCGACAAACTTCGGTCCGTATATCAACCTCTCGGTGTGCTGCGCCCGCACCGGCCGGATGGACAAGGCGCTGGATTGGGCCGATCGCGCGGTCGAACTCGGTCCCAATGTCGGCCAGGCCCACCTCAATCGGGCGGACATGCTGATTGCAGTCGAGCGCGATGATGAAGCCCTCGCTTCGCTCAAGAAAGCCGCCCGGCTTGACGCACGAAACGTCGAAGTCTTCATGAAGCAGGGAGATCTCTACGCAAAACAACAGAAGTGGAGCGAAGCGCTGGAAGTGTTTGAGACCGCGGCCCAGCTCGCTCCGCAGGTCCTCACCACCCATCTCAATCGCGGCGTCATGGCGGTGATTCTGGGCCGGCTGGACGAGGCCCGAAGCGCCCTGGCAGCCGCGGAACGAATTTCTCCGAATGATCCGAAGGTGGTCAATCTTCGAAACAAGCTTGCGCAATTGAACGAATAGCGGCCGAAATGGGAAAGCGAACCAAAAGCACATCAAGTCCTCCGTCTGGCAGTCGCCCGGCGAAGTCACTGGCGTTCGTCGCCGTCGTTCTCTTCGTCGTTGCGACCATGGCGGTCGCATGGTGGAAGCTCGGCTCGGGTCCAAGCGCGGCCCGGGCGAAAACGGATCGAGACAACGCCGAGTCGCGCCCGGATCCCTGGTTCAAGGACGTCGCCAAGTCCGTGGGCGTCGACTTCCGGCACTCCCGCGGCGCCAAGGGAAAGTACTGGTTCCCTGAAATCGTCGGCGGTGGAGTTGCGCTCTTCGACTACGACAACGACGGCGACCTGGACCTCTACTTTGTGCAGAGCGGAACCCTGGAGCCGGGCGAGAAGAACGACGCCGGAAACGTCCTGTATCGCAACCGAGGAGATGGAACCTTCGAAGACGTAACCGGCGCAGCCGGCGTCGGCGACACCGGCTACGGCATGGGTTGCGCCGCCGGCGATTTCGATAATGACGGACATGTCGATCTTTACGTCACCAACTACGGCAAGAACGTGCTCTATCGAAACCAGGGCGACGGCACCTTCAAGAACGTCACCGACGCCGCGGGCGTATCCTGTCCGAGTTGGAGTGTCAGCGCTGCCTTCGCCGATTTTGATGCCGATGGGCTGCTCGATCTTTTCGTCACGAACTACGTGTCGTGGTCCATCAACAACGAGCTCAAATGCCGCGACAGCGCCGGTCGGCAGGACTACTGCCAGCCCTCCAACTACAACGCCCCGGCCGTCGACACGCTCTATCGCAACCTGGGCAACGGCAAGTTCGAAGACGTCACCGAGAAGTCCGGCATTTCGGTCGCGTTCGGCAACGGCCTCGGCGTCTGTCACGGCGACTTCAACGGCGACGGTCAGCTCGACTTCTATGTCGCCAACGATGGCATGCCGAATCAACTCTGGATGAATCAGGGGGGTGGAAAGTTCAAGAACCGGGCGCTTCTCGCGGGCTGCGCCGTGAATTCACGCGGCACCGCGGAGGCCGGCATGGGCGTGCAGGCGGCCGACGTGGACGACGACGGCGATCTCGATTTCTTCATCACTCACCTTCGAGGCGAGACCAACACGCTGTTTGTCAATGACGGCGGCATGTTCGAAGACTCAACCGCCCGAAGCGGACTCGGAACGCCGAGTCTGCGTTACACCGGCTGGGGCGTCGGCTTCCACGATTTCGACCACGACGGCGTCCTGGACGTGTACATTGCCAACGGCTCCGTCGGCCGAAATGAGACGCCGTTCGATCCAGCCGACGCTTACGCCGAACCGAATCTGCTCATGCGCGGGCTCGGGCGCGGCAGGTTCGAGCCGAATGACACCCCGCGCGGCGTCGTCGATTCCCCGATCGGTTCCAGTCGGGCGGCCGCCTTCGGCGACATCGACAACGATGGCGATGTCGACATCGTCGTCGTCGAGCAGGACGGACCGGCGCGGGTCATGAAAAACATCGTGGGAGACCGCGGTGCGTGGGCGGCATTCAAGGTGATCGACCAGCGCGGCCGCGATGCCATCGGCGCCATGCTTCGAATCCAGCCGGACGGCCGCTCGCCCGTCTTTCGACAGGTCGAAGCCGCCTACAGCTTCTCCGCCTCGAACGACCCGCGCGTGCATGTCGGCATCGGATCTGCGGAGCGCATCGAGCGCGTGGATGTCACCTGGCCGGACGGCGCCCGCGAGTGGTTCGGCCCCTTCAAGTCGCGATCGCAGTTCACGATACAACAGGGCAAGGGAAAGTCCGACGCGATCCATCGCGCCGCCGGCGAATAAGTTGCCACCTGCTCTTACAACCTCCGAGGAAACATAAACGACCGCCACACGTTGCGCGAGGCCGAGGTGGAAATGGCCAGGGGCCGGACGATCCCGGAAGTCTGCAAGCAGATCGCCCGAGTCCGATCGAAATGGATCGGTATCGCAGCGGGCAAAATAATAATCGGTGGAGCCACAATAGAGTGGCATGTTGAATGAGACGTCGCCCGAGGGATTGACCCACGGAAGGATTGTTCGTGCGCTGACGGCGGGCGCCTTTTCCGTGGTCGAATGCGTTTACCTGCCGGGCATCCGAATCGGGCCGCACGTTCACGAACATTCGAAGATCAGCCTGGTCGTCTCCGGAGGCACCGAGGAGCGGCACCGCGACACGGATGATCGTTACGGTCCGGGCTGGGCCGTGATCAAGCCGATCGACGCGGAACACAGCAACCACTTCGGCCCGTCAGGACTGCGCACATTGGTCATCACGCGGCGCACCGACGATTCGGAGATCGGCGCGGCATGGAATCAGGCGGTGCGGCAGTATCGGTGGGTCGGCGGCGGACCGTTGGTTCGTGCCATGTTCGTTGTGGCTCGCGCAATCCGCGAACCATCGGACGTTGACTGCGAACTGTTACTCGAGGAGCGTTTGGCGGACGTGGAAGCGGCGCTGATCCGCGCGCCCGAGATTTCGTCGTCGTCGCCCCGCTGGTTATGCGGTGTGCGCGACCGCCTGCATGCCTACGGGGCTGGCCACGTGCCGGCGACCCGGATGGCGGAGGATCTTGGAATCCATCCGGTCTATCTGTCACGGGCCTTCCGACTTCGGTTCGGGTGCAACATGACTGAGTACGTTCGGCGTCTTCGAGTCCGCCGCGCGGCGACCCTGCTGGCCGATCGATGGCGTTCGGTGGCACAGGTTGCCCAGGAGGCGGGCTTCGCGGATCACGCCCATCTTTGCCGCGTCTTCAAATCGCAAATGGGCATCACGCCGGGGGCATATCGTCGCATGGCCGACTGCGGTTGACGTGGGGCGGGCCCGCGTGGTTCGACGGGCCGCGCAGGTAAGTTCGCGGCGTTCAAGACAATTGAAGTCCATCTTCGCAGAATAGCCTCCAAATCCGGCGCGGACGGTTCGCGCCGCGAAAGGAGAATGCTCAATATGTCGCCCATCGCCTGCAAGATCAAATTGCTATCACTCTGTCTCATCCCTTTGCTCGCCACGATGGTGGCATCGGCCGCTCCGCCAACCATCGCGGATTCGAAATTCCGCAAGTTCCACGACCGCTGGCAGGATGCGGCAAAATCGCTGGGCGTTCCCGGATGGGCCGTCGTCGCTGTTCGCGGTGACGACGTGATTCTGCTCGACGGTCAGGGAGTTCGGAGCACGGAGACCGATGCACCGGTCAACGCCGACACGATGTTCTACATCGCATCGTGCACCAAGCCGTTTAATGCCATGTCGGCCGTCGCGCTTGCCGATGACGGCAAGCTGAAGCTCGATGAACCGGTACGCACCTACCTCTCGCAACTGGCGTTGAGCGACTCAGGGCTGACCAAAACGATCACAGTGCGCGATCTCTTGTGTCATCGCTACGGGATCAACAGCAGCGCCATCGTCTTCAACGATGCATATACGGGCCTGATCACCGACTCCCTTTACTTCCGTTTGCTTCGTAAGGCGGAGATCGCCGGTCACGTGGAATACACGAATGTCAATTTTACGCTGGCCGGCCGGGTGATTGCGGCGGTCAGCGGCAAGGACTGGCGGGACTATTTGTCCGATCGCATTCTGCTTCCCGCAGGGATGACGCGCACGACCGGCTACGCCGACAAGATGTACGCCGACGAAAATGTCGCGCTTCCCCACGATTTCGACGGCGCATGGAAGCCGAGCCGGGTCTTGAAGACCGACCGGACGATGCATGCCGCCGGCGGCCTCGGAACGACGGCTGCCGATCTCGGTCGCTGGCTGCGTCTGAACATCAACTCGGGGCGCATCGGGGATCAGCAGGTGATTTCCAAGACCGGCGCCGACATGATGACCTCGTATCAGTCGAGACTGGACAGGCCCGATGGAAGTATTCGCGTCATGAAGGGATTTGGCCTGGGTTGGCAGTTGGGAGATTATCGCGGCAAATACCCCTTCGTCGCCCACGGTGGAGGTTACGTCGGCACGGCAGCCTATATTGCCTACTTGCCCGACCAAGAATTCGGCATGGCGATCGTGGCCAACTCCGAAGCGGGACAGGGATTGGCGGCGATCGTCATGATCGACATGTTTGATGAGGTTCTCGGCTGCAAGAATGAGGAGGATCTGTTGCCCGGATACAAGTCGATGGCCGGGCGATGGCGGGCGAACATGTCGCGAGCGCCGGAAGGCACGACGAAGCTGAAAAAGGTCGATCGATCCGCCGATGCGAGCGCATACGCTGGAAGCTACGCGAGCGACGACTGGGGGCGGGTCGAGCTGCGAATTGAAAATGGGGAACTGGTCGGGATGCTGGGCGATCTTCCGCTCGTGGCGCATTGGACCGGCCGCGACGCATGCGATTTGGTGGTCACCCGGGACATGAAGTATGCGACCGAATTCGAGGTGGACGACGGCCGAGTGAAGTCGATCACGTTGCACAACCAGGGAAGCGGCGCGATGCGCTTTGAACGCCAATAGGACGTGGTCGAGTCTTGCGTGAACGGTTGTTGAGCGAAGCGTTGCAGGAAGTCCCTCACGTCTTTCGTAAGGCATGCCGATTTCGCCATCAAGCGCGGATTATGGAGTGAACCCGACGAAACGGCTTCGCGCATGCTCTGCGTCACCAACCTTGCCTGGACCCACGAAGTGCTTCATCGGTCGCGCGGTCGCGGAAGGCGGATCATTGCTGACCTTGAACGTCGCGACAGTTGCGGCTTGAGACCGTTGGTCTTCCACGCGCCGCCACACTGTCGACTCTTCGATGCCCAGCGCCGTGGGCAGGCTCCGCTCCGCTCGGTTCCCTGGCTGCATTCCGCCCGTTCACGGCCAGTGTCACAAGGGCGGACGGACTCACATAGACGTTGGTCTGAGCGACGTCGGCAGGTCATGTTCACTGTCGCACACCCGGAAGCGATTCTGCCTGAGAGCGACTTTTTCTAAGGTGGAACTGCAATCGTCGTGCGAAGATCGCGACATCAGAGAATGGGAGATGGGCGGTTGCCTCCCGAGCCCGACGGATGGGAGAGCGGGTTCGAAATCCTTCCTGCCCTCTTTTTTCGCCTACTCCCCCTCTGGGGTCGTCCTTGCGACGGCCCCTTCACTTTTTTTACAAGGAGCATCTGCGCTCCGCGCCCGCGCAAAGCACGACGACGCGCCGCCGAGGGCGTGACAATCGATGAGACAGCTGGAGATGACGAACCGCTATCCAACCGGCTTGACGTTGGAGGCCTTCGGGCCTTTCGCATCCTGCGTGATTTCGAATTCGACTTCCTGTCCTTCGGTCAGCGTCTTGTGCCCTTCGGACTCGATCGCGCTGTAATGAACAAAGACGTCCCGCCCTTCGTCGGAACTGATAAAACCGAAGCCTTTTTTGTCATCGAACCATTTCACTTTTCCGGTGGCCATGGAAAATCCTCGCATCGCCGAACGAGCTGGACTCGAGGAAACAAACGCTTGTTTC
>CALLKH010000081.1 GCA_938008425.1 uncultured Planctomycetaceae bacterium
AGGAGATTGAGACGGCCGACCTCGTGCTGGCGCTTCGCACCGCGACGGAGGAGCTCAAGACGAAGATTTTCTCCAACATGTCGGAGCGGGCGGCGCAGAACATCAAGGAAGAGATGGAATTCATGGGTCCCGTCCGGCTGCACGACGTCGAGGCGGCGCAGCAGAAGATCGTGGACGTTGTGCGGCGGCTTGAGGAATCAGGCGAGATCATCATCGCGGGTCGCGGCGGCGATTCGGAAATGATCGTGTGATCGGCGGGGCGGCATGAGCGGAGTGATCATCAAAGCGGGGGACGCGCGATCTGTGACGCAGGGGCTCTACAGCCTCGATCTTCGCGACATCGCCGAAAAGGCGGAATCCACGCTGGCCGCCGCCCGGGCACAGGCCGAGGCAATCCTGGCCGAAGCGAGACAGCGGGCGACGCGCGAGGCCGACGCCATCCGCAAGGCCGCTCACGATGAAGGATACGCCAGGGGCCTCGCCGAGGGACAGGCCCGTGGAGAAGCCGCGTCGCTTCAATCAGCATCCAAGAATTTCGTAAACGAGCAGGCCGCGCTGCTCAAAACGCTTCAATCGCTTCTGTCTGAATTCAATCGCCGACGCGAACAGCTGTATGTGGCCGCACGGCGCGATGTCGTCGTACTCGCGATCGCCATCGCGTCTCGCGTGGCGAAGCGGTTCGGATCGATCGAGGAGATCGCGCCGCAGATCGCAGCCGAGGCGTGCGGAGAGGCGATGTCGATTCTTCGCGCGTCGACCGATGTCACGATTTCGGTTCACCCGGCGGATGCCGCGGCGGTGGAGCAGTTGACGAATGAACTCTCGGCCGCGCTCAAGTCACTGGATCACGTTCGACTGGTGGAAGACGCCGATGTGGCGCGCGGCGGCGTCCGGGTTTCGACGGCCGACACGACCATCGACGCCTCGATCAACGGCCGCATCGAGCGAATCGCAGACGAACTGGTCGAAACCTGGCGCGAGCGAATGCGCGAACTGCCCATCGAACCATGAGCATACTGGCGGAACAGATCGAAACAGCCCGGCGCGTCGACACGCTCAGCGTCGAGGGACGGGTGCATTCCGCCGCCGGCCTGACGGTTCAGGCGGTGGGGTTTCCCGCGCCGGTCGGCTCCATGTGCGAAATCATGACGGGGCCGCGTCGATCAGTCCGCGCGGAAGTCATCGGGTTTCAACGCGACATTACGCTCCTCATGCCGCTGGAGGAGACTGAAGGTCTCGCCAAGGGGCAACGCATCCGGCACCTCACCAGTTCGCAGAAGTCGCCGGTGGGGCCGTCGCTGCTCGGCCGCGTGGTGAATGCGCTTGGCGCGCCGATTGACGGCAAGGGGCCGCTTCCCGTTGACTCATACTACCCGGTCTATCGCGCCGCGCCCGAGGCGATGGGCCGGCCGCGCATCGATGCGCCGCTTTCGGTCGGCATACGATCGATCAACGCGATGACCACCATCGGCCTCGGCCAGCGCATCGGCGTTTTTGCCGGCACCGGCGTCGGAAAGAGCGTTCTGCTCGGCATGATGGCCCGCTACACGTCCGCCGACATCAGCGTCATCGCACTGGTCGGCGAACGCGGCCGCGAGTTGCAGGACTTCATCGTCAAGGACCTCGGCACTGAGGGCATGAAGCGATCGGTGGTCGTGGTCAGCACCTCCGACGAATCGCCCCCGCTGCGCATGCGCGCCACCTTTACGGCCACCGCGATCGCCGAGTATTTCCGCGATCAGGGCGCGAACGTGCTGCTGCTCGTTGACTCGATCACGCGAATGGCCATGGCGGCAAGGCAGATCGGCCTCGCCGCGGGCGAACCGCCCGCCACCAAGGGCTATCCTCCCAGCGTCTTCGCGGCGATGCCGCGACTCCTCGAACGCAGTGGCCGCACCGAGCGCGGTTCCATCACCGGCCTTTACACCGTCCTCGTCGAATCCGACGACATGAACGAACCGATCGCTGACGCGGCGCGCGGCATCCTCGACGGCCACATCGTTCTCTCGCGCAAGCTCGCCCAGCGTTCGCAGTACCCGGCGGTCAGCGTGCTCGAAAGCCTGAGCCGCGTCATGCCGGATGTGATCGATGCGGAGCACCTTCTGGCAGCCCAGCGGGTGAAGCGACTGCTCGCGGTCTGGGATGAGATCGAGGACCTCGTGAACATCGGGGCCTACGCGCCGGGCACGAATCCGGAGTTTGATCTGGTGATCCGCATGCGGCCGGCCATCGAGGAGTTCCTGAAGCAGGCCGTCGGTCAGTGCGTGGACTTTGACAAGGCCCGTGAGGCGCTGCTCGCGCTGTCGGCGGCGATGGACAAAGCGCCGCAGGATTCAAACAAGACAACGCAGCAGGCGCCGGCGTCGATGTCGTCACCCAAGCGGGCGCCCAATCCCGCGACCGGCGCGCCGCGCGGGCGCGCGGCCGGTCCCGTGGCGAGGCCGGCGATGAAGCCGGCCCCCAGGTGATGACCGGAATCCCGTTGCCGGGAATCGCGTGTTTCCCGGCACGTCGGTGAGCGTAGCGATATGGCAAAGCAATACGACTTTCGATTCGAGACGCTTCTGAAACTGCGTCGCCAGCATGAGGACGAGCGGAAGCGCGCCGTCGCCGCCCGGATTCGAGAGATTCACACGCTCGAGGAGCGGCAGCGTCTGCTTCTCCAACGCATCGCCGATCAAGCCGCCGATACGCGCCGCGCCCTCCTGAGCGGCACGGTGGATGTGGACGATCTTCGCCTCGGGCGTCACTGGACCGTGCGGCTGCGCCGCGGCGTGCTGGAAACCGAGGCAGCCATCAACGGCCAGAAGGCGCTTCTGGCCCAGGAGCGGCAGCGTCTCGCGGATGCGGCGAAGAATCGAAAGGTGCTGGAGCAGCTCAAGGAGCGCCGACTGGCGGAGTTCAGAGCCGAGCAGGAGCGGCGCGAGCAGAAGGATCTCGATGAGATCAGCGTGACGATGTTTACACGGCGCATGATGACCGGGGAGCCTGAACCGTCATGAAAAAAGTCTTCGTGGCGATATCGTTGTTTGCGATCCTGAATCTCCTGACGCTGGCCGGAGCGATGGGCGTGGCGTGGCAGAAGGGGTGGCTGGAGCGGGAGCGGGTTCTTGCCGCGGTCTCGATTTTGCGCGGCGAAACGGCAGAAAAGTCACCAACGTCCGAAAGCGCCGAGGGCGATGAGGGGGTGGTCAAAGCAAAAGAGCCCCCCGGGACGATGCAGCAAGCGAGCGAGTTGATTCGTCAGAGCCGCGACGCGGAAGAACGCATGCGGATCGAATTCGCCCGCCGCGAGCGTGAAATCCAGGATGGATTCCGCCTGTGGGAGGCGAGACAGCTCACGCTGCTCCGCGAGAAGGAGCAGTTGGAAGAGGAAAAGAGGCGATTCGCCGAGGCGCGCGAGGCGCTGGCCCGGGAAGCGGGCGACAGCGGCGTGAAGAAGGAAATCGAGACGCTCTCGGGCATTCCTGCGAAGGATGCCAAGGCGCTCTTGATGGCGAAGGAAGAAGCAGAGGCGGTTCGCATTCTGAAGGCGATGGATCAGCGAAAGCTGAACAAGATCGTCAAGGAGTGCAAGAGCGAGGAAGAGCGTCTGTGGATCGGACGCATCTTGGACAAATTCACCGAGAGCGATGTCGCGCAGGCGGAGGCCCTGGGCGCCGGCTAAGAAACGAAACCGAGCGTCATCCTCATGGGCCCTGCGTCGCTTCAGATCGGCATCCTCCGGCCGATCGCCAATGAACAGTACGGACCGGCCAGGTCTTCGTCCGGATCAAGTTCCGGCGATTTCAAATCGGCGCTGGTCGAGGCGACCGCCAGTCGCCGAAGCGAACGGGCCCGGGCCGACGACTCCCTCCAGACACAGCGCAGCCGCAGCGAGAAGCCCAACGATGACGTCGCCGAGCGCGACCAAAGTGATCGGGCGGCCGATGACGCCGAAGGCACTGATACGACGTCTCAGATTCCGGTCGCCGAGCTGCCCATCGAAGCGCCGGCGGTCCAACCGAACACTCAACTTGAAAACGCCGAGCTGTTCGCAAGTCTGACACCGCAGACTTCCGCGCAAGAAAGCGGTGAAACGAAGCTGACCGAGCCCGTGGCGGCGACTGCGGCGAATCAGACAAGACCGGCGTCGGAGGTCACAAACCCGGCGGAATCTTCAGTTGCACCGGCAGTGGGTAGGGCGGAATCGCCCGCCGATGCGCCCGGAATCAGGGCCGAATCAGCGAATTCTACACAGGATGAATCCGCCAAACCGGATTCATTCCCGGCGCGACTCCTCAGCGCCACGAAAAGTGCATCCGAGAGTTCGGCGGTTGAAGGCGACGATGCGACCCAGCTCGAGGGCGGCCGGACGGTGCCGCGAGCGGATGTGACTCGTCGAAGCGCGGAGGGTGCCCCGTCAGAGTCGAACGTCATCGAAGACGGCGAAGGCGCCGCGATCGATCGGAAGACAGCCGCACAAACCGCCAGTCAGGCCGACGCTGAGGACGCGACTCACCAGACCTCGCGTCGCGAATTGCGCGACGGGGCGCAGGAGACGAGGTCCGATACGCGATCTGTCGGGGAAAGTGCGTTCCAGGAAAAGGTTCGTCGATGGATTGACGGCCGTCGGGAGGGCGCGAGCGAGGACGCCGCCGACGAAGCTCCGACGGTGGCGAGCGGCGTGAAGCCGCCGAAGGCCGCTTTGAAGCTGCGAACGGGCGAGGACCCTGGGGTTCGCGGTTCAAAGGCGACGGAATCCAAGTCGTCGCCGGTGCGGATCAAACTGGCCGGCGGCAGGGGTGACGGAGCGGCGGCAGCCGTGAGCAGATTGCTGATCGAGGGCGGCACAGAAGGACGCCCGGAAGCCGCGCGCGAATCTGGTGGTTCGGCGAATGCCGCAACGGTTCACTCGGTGACGGCTTCATCGAAAGGCGGCGATGGCGCGGCGCAGACCGGCCCTGTCGCAAACGCCGGCCCTGCCAACGTCGTCGCTGAGTTGCTCGCGGCGCGGGATCAGGACGCGGGAGCGGTTGCGAACGCAGCGAAGGCGCTGAATGCCTCGGGCGGTTCCGGCAAGTACCAGGCGACGATGCGACTCGACCCGCCGGAGATGGGGGTGCTGCAGGTTCAGGTTCGAATGAACCAGCACGCGATGACGCTGCACGTCCGGGCAGAAAGCGAAGGCGTGACGCGACTGATCGAGTCGCGCATGACGGAACTTCGGAACGCCCTCGCGGAGCACGGCATCACGGTCGAGCGGGCGGAAATCGTCACGCGAACGCCGACGAACACCGAGACGCAGCAACATCACGACCGCCAGCAGGGCGGTCACGTCGGGCAGAACGCCCACGACGGCGCCCGACAGGAGACGCCGGACGGCTGGACGGAAGGACGCGGATGGGAAGGCACGAATCACGGCCGGTCGTCGGAAGATTCTGAAGGCGGCCGGCAGGGCGGGGCGGAACCGTGGTTAGAGTCCGCGGAGCCCGCGTGGGTTGAGGAGCGATTGTCGCCGATCGGGGATCGATCGGTGGATCTGGTGGCCTAGTCGTACGACGGCCGGTCAGGGATGGCCGCGTCGAACGACGGAACGAATGGAAGTGTGCCATGGATGTGGCAGGAACAACGGCAGCCGGCGTCGCCCAGTCCCGGACGACCACGGTGGGATTCAACGATCTTCGCAGCGAGGACTTCTTCGCACTGATGATCGCCCAGCTTCAGGCCCAGAATCCGCTGGAGCCACAGGACAACCAGCAACTCATGCAGCAGATCTCCAGCATCCGCGACATTGAGCAGTCCACCCGGCTCGGCAGCGCGCTCGATACACAGGTGAAGGCGCTGGAGCGGCAGACCGCGCTACTTCAGAAGCTCAGCGCCCAGCGATTCGGCGATCCTGCCGCCTTGATGGGCATGTACGCCTACGGAAAGGGCGTCAACGCATCGGGCGCGCCGGTCCTCGGTCCGGATGGCAAGCAGGTCAAGGCCGAAGGCATCGTCATCGGCGTCAAGTACAACAACCAGGGCGAAGCGATCTTACAGCTTCACTCCGGCAGTTCGATCAAGGCGTCGGAAGTCGAGGAGGTCAACCTCGTTCTGTCCAACGAGCAGCCGGGCGGCGGTGATGGCGACGAGGGCGATGGAACGGCAGATCCGTCCGATGCCGACACCGACACCGATCCCGTCGCGGATGGGGGAACCGACACCGGAGCAACCGCCCGGATCAGAAACGCCGCGGTTGCCCGTCAAAAGGCGCTCGCGGCCGCGAGTCATGCCAGGGTAGACGCCCTCGGTTCGATGCTGGATTCGCTGTTCTCGCCGGGCGTCGGGATTCAGTTCGGTCATTGATGAAGGTCGTATCGCCCGCGCGTTGAAATTCGCGCGACGGCGCACGGAATTTGATATTCGCCTCTCGGAAGTTTCACCACTCGCCACCTAATCAGGGAGACGGTCGATCATGGGTCTGACATCAGCACTCTTCACGGGGCTTTCCGGGTTGAACGCGAGCCAGTTTCGACTGGACGTGATCGGCGACAACATCGCCAAC
>CALLKH010000082.1 GCA_938008425.1 uncultured Planctomycetaceae bacterium
GTCGTCGCAGCATCACGAGGCGAGATTCAATCTGGGCGTCTGCCTGTTTCAGCGACAGGAGATACGAGCCGCGGCGGAGGTCTTTCTGACCGAGGCGAAGGCTTCGCCGCCGGAGTTCATCGCGGCGCGGGTTTATGACTATGCCTACCGGTGCTGGCGGCAGATCGCCGGCGAAACGCGGGCGACGGAGGACTTCATTCAACTCGCCGAGGCCGGCCGCCTGCTGGCGGCTCATACCGAGGACGCGGCGGAGGCCGATCGGACGCGATGGGTCGTCGCGCTGGCACTGGAGGAGGGCGGCGACTTCAGGATGGCGGCCGCCGCCTATCGCGACATTCCCAGGGATTCGCAGAACTACTGGCTGTCGCGGCGAAACATCGCCCGATGCCATCAGCGACTGCTGGAAACGATGGATTCGACGGCTTCGGCGGACCGACGGCATCGGGCCGCGCGCGAGGCGGTCGAGGCATGGCTGAAGTTCGCAGCCGAGCTGGATGCGGCGGCGGAGAGCAAGGAACGCAAGAAGGGCGATCCGCCCAAACTGGCCGAGAAGAAGCGGAAGACGTGGCAGACCGATGCGCGCCTGGCCGCGTGCATTCTGCTCTCCGGCAACGAACTTCGGGAGTATCGCCGGGCGCTGGAGTCGCTGGAAACGATGGAGATGAGCACGCGGGTGCTGGGGCTTCGCATCCGCTGCCTCCAGGGGCTTGGCGATATCAAGGAAGCCAACCGGGTTCTGGAAGAATACCTTCGCGAGAACTCGGCGAACGAACTCGGCAGCGTGCTGGTCGGACTGGCCGCCGAGATGGAGATGGAAGTCAAGCGGCTTCAGAACGTCGGTCGGCGGGAAGATGCCCGACGAATGGCACTCGAAACCCTGCCCACAATCCGCCATCTGCTCGAATGGATCGAGTCGCGGCCGGAGCACGCTCGAAACGTGTCGGTCGTGCGGTTCAGCCTGGCGAACATGCTCATACTCGCTGAGCGGCACGACGAAGCGATGAAGGAGATCGACGATCTCATTGCGAAGCATCCGGCCAACGGCGCGTATCTTCAGGCCGGGGCCCGATTGCTGGAGAAGCTCGCCCTTGCGGCGGTGCCGTCGGATCGCGAGGACTCGTTCGACAAGGCCGAGCAATACTGGGAGCGGCTGCTGAAGGACTCGGAATTGCGCGACAACGCGCCGGCCGTGTATTGGGAGGCCCGCTACCACTGGCTGCGTCATCAACTCCGGCACGGCCGTGCGGAGGAGGTCTACCGCGGTATCGAATCGGAGCAATCGTGGTATCCGGATCTCGGCGGCCCGCCGTGGCAGGCGATGCTGCTGGAACTGGCCGACGATGCCCGGGCCAAGGCGGGGGCGCCGTCGCCATGAATCGAACGGCGCGTCAGGACTTTAAGAGTGGCGGAATCCGTCGGTCGATTTTTGATGCCGGATCCATGGCATTTCTGCTTTTGCTGGGTATTGGTTCAACCGCCTTTGGCCAGCCGACGCCTTTGAACGGTCCATCGGCTGATGGCGCCGAGCCCGGCGGCGCGATGAACTTCGAGGACGGCCGGCGTCTCCTGGAAGATGTCGAGGATCATGTGTTTTCTTTCGACGATCCCGCCTTCTACTGGTTTTGCCGCTGGGTGCGCGAGGATGGCGATTCGGCGGCGTACATCGCATCGCCGCAGGATGAGCCCGTCGACTGGCGATTCCTGATGGAACGTCCCAGCGATTATCGCGGCGAACTCGTCACGATTGAGGGCAAGCTGCTTCGACGGGAGGCATTCGAGGTGCCGAATCGCGAAGGCGTGGGTCGGCTGACCCAGTGCGATTTGACCGACGTCGGAACGCGCGCCGTCTGCACCGCGATACTCACCGAGGGCAGCGCGCAGGCGCCGATCGGCTCGCAGGTGCGGGTCAGGGGATATTTCATCAAGATTCGAAGTTTCAAGACGACCGCCGGCGATACGGGCATCGGTCCACTGATCGTAACGCGGGATCTGGAACGATTCGCCGCACCGGGGGGACCGCCGGATTCCAGCGATCGGATGACGCTGATGTACAAGTGGCTCATCGGTGCGATCGGCGTTCTCGGTTTGCTTTGGGTCGCAACCCGGCGGATGTCACGACTGCGATCCCAGGAATCCGGTCTGACTCACGCTTCCTCGCTCGGCAAGATCACAGAGACCGACGAAGATTTCGAGTGGCTTACGGATTCAACGCCCGAGGGAAAGGGCGGCGATCGGAACGACGATTGAGCGGCGCTCCCAGATGGCGGGTCAAGGTCGCCGGGCGCCAGGGCCAATGCGGATCACCTCTGTAGTATCCGGGTGTTTGGCTTTTCACAGCCGTTCTTCTATCATGCAGGACCGCGCGATGTCCGCGTCTCGGAGCATTACTTGATGCGAATTCTTGTCATACTTGCGCTTGTTGCACTGCTGGGATCGACGGCGGCGTCGCCCGCGTTGGCCGCCGGAAACGCCGAAATCTCTGTCATTTCGAACGGCAGTTTCGCCATTGAAAAAGGTTGGCACGACGCCGCGTTTCCGATCGCACAGGGAACCGCCGGCCCGCTGCCGATGGCTTTCGTGATGGTGGCGTCTCGACCCTACGTCGAAGCGTCCGCGCCCTATCAACTTGAAGATGAGAACGATCCCTTCGCACCGCCGGTCGTGAATCCGCAGGTGCCCGGCGTGATCAAGATCAAGATCGGGGACCGAACGCTGCCCGACTGGACGCTCGAGCCGAAGTCGACGGCATACGTGATCAGTTGGGACAGTCTGCGAAGGAACTCCTCCTTTCAGAACGCCATGATCGGCGTGAACATCTCTCTGGAGAGCGAGGCGACGGCCGTTCGGGTCACGATGCTCTCGATGCCGGAGTTCGTCCAGTTGATTCAGGGCGATGCGGCGGCTTATGACGGTCCGTTGTCGGGCTTGGTCGGGTCGTTGAAGGATGATGGGCTGAAGAACTACTTCACCGCGCTGTCGAAGGAGATCGCCGGTGACATCCCGGGCGCCAAGTCGGATTACGAATCACTGGCCAGGTCGCCGAAGGCCGATCTCGCACGCTTTGCCCGTCGCGGCCTGAGAATGATCTCTTACCACGAGCGGCCGCACAAGCTGTCCGGCAACATCATGGAGCACTATCGCTGGGGGCTCTATCTTCAGTTCGCGGGAATCTACGCACCGGCTTTCACTGAGTTTGAAGAGCTTCGCATCATCGATTCGCGTCACGCCGACGGCCAGTTTCGCGCGGGCGAGTGCCGCGAGCGGCTCGGCGATGAAACGCTGAACGTGATCCACTACTTCAATCGCTGCGGCGAGGCGACAACCGTTGAGCATCCCATGTTCTGGAATATCCTGGTGACACTGGTGAAGACCCGGGGCGGCAAGTCGCTTACGGAAGAAGAGATCATCGTCATCAAGGACAGCTTCGTCATTCTGGAGCGAACGCTCTGGGCGGCGTCGCATGGCACGATTCGTCTCGGCGCGAGTTTCTTCGAAATCGAACAGGAGAGCGCCGAGTCCACCGTGAAGCATCTCAACCGCGTCACGGGCCCGCCGGATGATCTCATCGCTGAGCGCGGCTGGTACGACAGCGTGTTCTACATTCGCCCGCGAATTGACGGTGAAGATCGCAATTCGCTCGAATCGGCCGGTCATGAGGTCGGTCCCAATGGGTCGGCAGCGGCGGCCTTCTTTCACGACGCACCCTTCTCGATTTATCTCAAGGCGGCCTATTCGCATTTGTTCGCCTCGGCGACGGCGGCGGGGCGCGCCGATGGCTGGCCATCCCCCGAGGCCGCTCAGTTCGGCGGGTTCCAGCCGGGCCGGTTCGCGAGTTCCGGCCTGCGATCGACGATGCGGTATTACATCAGCGCCGCCGATTTCGCGAGAGTCGCCGGGTGCGACGAAAGGGTGCCCGATTCGTTCCTGCAACTGTGGCGCCTGGAGGGACCGGTCGCGGGGCCGGCGGGTGACGATAAGTCGGCACCGGGGATGGAGTGGCCCGAATCATCGTCGACGCCAGTAACGACGATCGTGAGCGATGACGATTTTATCGATCTTCGCCGCAAGTATCCGGACGCCGCCAACGCCAGGGTGCGCGCCACAAGCTGGGTTTATTCGCCGGAGAAGCAGGTCGTCGGCGTCCGGCTCGGCCGGAACGACCGCGCGACGCTCGCGCTCAACGGCCGCGTGGTTCTCGCCGCGCCTTCACTTGCCGGCTCGAAATTCGAAGGCCGCAATCTTGTCGATACCGCGTTTACGCGGGAGACGCTTGAGAAGGGCTGGAACGAGGTGCAGGTCGTCGTTGCGTCGCGTCCCTCGGAGAAGAACAAGGACTTCGGCTTTTCCGTCAGCCTCACCACGCTCGACGCAAAGCCGGTGCCCGGGCTTGCCTGCATCAATATTGTGCCGCCCGACAATCGCGTGGCGCGCTCGGCGCCGCCCAAGGTGGGGGATCACTACGACTGGGCCGATGTCGAGCAGGATTTTCATCGCATGCTTCCGCGGCTGGGCGAGGCCGACCTTCGAACGATCACGGGCGTTGCCGATCTCCGGCTTCGCCAGGGCGGCGGGGCGAATCCGTACATCGCAATGGAAGCACCGGGCCGGAAGCCCGATTCGACCTATCGAGCGGCGTCCGAGATGGGCGGCGATGGAGCCAGGGACTTCGCACTGAACAACGTGCTCGACCTGTCGCGCGAGGCGCTGGCCGCGTTTCGATACAAGAAGGCGGACGAGAATCACGATCTCATCGTCGTCCGCCCGGAGGCGCTGGATGCGGTGCGCCTGCTCCTCAAGGAACCGGAATCCGCCGGAAAGGTGTTCAAGGACCGGACCCTCTCGCAGCGACTTCTGGGCTGGATCGACGTCGGCGAAATGGGGACGCTCTTCGTGCTCGATTCACGGATCGCCGACAACGACGCCTGGCCGATCGACGAGGAGGATCTGCTGACGCCTTACGGGCCGTTTGTGCCGAACTGGCCTGACGAGTTCCGAGAAGGTCCGCCGTCGCCGGATTCACCCCAATCGACTCCATACCAGCTGCCGACCTAGCCGATAAATGGGTGGACGTTCCGCGCGCCGGCCGATCAATGTCGGTGTGATTCGGTCGATCATCGTTTGATCGATCGAGAAGAATCGCGTGCGGTCCCGGCGAACTGCCCATGCCCGCGGTCATTACCGACAACACATCGAGCGATGTTAGAACTGTTTCGTTGCGTGCCGCAGTTGAGACCCCGGTCCGGCGTTTCGACTCATTTCCCCTCGCGCGCGATCGGCGGGTCGTTGTTCTCGCGGTTCATCACGTCCGGGTCGGCGAACGCATCTACACCGGCGGCGCGGAAAAGTACATCCAGACCGTCGTTCGGGCGCTGCTCGACGCCGGCGCCCGCGTGCATGTCGGCTACTCCGGAACGTCGATCTACGAAGACCTGCTCAACGAATACCATCCCAGGAAACTGACCGTCGAACAGACCGGTTGGCTCTCGGAATCGCTGTCGGGCGATGGACGGATTTCACCGGGCCTGCTGTGCGACCGGCGCCGCTGGCTTCGCGCGACCCGGGCCGACACCGTGTTCGCGATTCAACAGGCGGGCGGCGGGGCGTTCGTCACGTCGCTTCTCGCGGCGCGAACGCTTGGGCTTCGCGTGGTGACATCGATCCGACAGTCGCCGGAGCCGCTCCCGTCGCCCAGTGGTAAGCGATGGTTCGGCGTCTTACCCAGTCCGGAGCTCTGGCGCCGAAAACTCATCTGGCGAAAGCGGCTCCCGGCCCATTGTGCCCACGCCATCATCTACAACAGTTCCACCGTCGCGAGTTCGTACGAAGACCTCTATCGGTTTCCTCCTGATCGCCGCCGCGTGATCTTCAACGGCGAACAGGGCGACACGGGATCGGCCGATGCATCGCGGCCCGACGTTCCCCTCCGCATCGGGAGCGTCGGACGCGTCACCACGGCCAAGGGCGCCGATCTTCTGCTCGATGCCTTCTCAATCGTGGCCGCCCGTCATCCGGCCGCGCGTCTCACCTATTTCGGAGATGGTGACCTCATTCCGACTTTGAGATCACAGGCGCGCGATCGGGGCCTGGACGGACGCGTCAACTTCGCGGGCTACGTCGAGAGTCGCGGCGAGATGTTTCGCGGCATTGACATCTGCGTGCAGCCCTCGCGCCGTGAATCGATGTCCAACGCGGTGATAGAGGCGATGGCCCGGGGAATTCCGTGCGTGGTGGCGGATGTCGGCGGGATGCGCGAGACCGTCGTGGACGATGAAACCGGTTTCGTCGTTCCACGCGATGATGCGACGGCCTGTGCCGAGGCGATCTGCCGCCTGATGGCCGACCGGGAGCGGTATCGCCGGTTCAGCAGCGCGGCGGCCGCCCGTGCCCGCTGCCAGTTTGATCTCCGCGCGGTGATGCGTCGCACGATTCGGGTGATTCTCGACCTTGAATGAGCATTTCTCCCGGCCCGCGCAACGAAGTGCTCGTCCGCCGCACCTGATCCAGATTGAAAGAAAAAAGCCCCGAAGCGGCGTCGCTTCGGGGCTTGTGATTCATTTGGATGAGGCGGTTGCTTTCGCCGTTCGCCGCTTAGCGTCGCCGTCGAATCAGGGCCAGAGCGCCGACACCCAGAAGCGCCAGCGTACCGGGCTCAGGTGTTCGCGGTTCGCTCAGGTCGGTGCCGTACTGAAACAGCACGCCGTTGATTCGGGTGGACGGATCAAACCCGGCGGGCAGACCGCTCAGGGTAAAGACAACCTGGCTCTTGATGAGTGCATTCGTTCCGGTCATCGGGGTGTTACCGGTTGCAAGATTGTCGCCGGCCGTGGTGATGCCGTACTCAAGGCCGTTCGGCGAAGCCGGCGGCTGGAGGTCATTACCGGGGAATCGGTTGCCCGGGCCAAAGATGCCGAAGCCGGCCGAGCCGATTCCGTAGGACCGACCCTCGGGTCCGCTGATGCCGCTGTCGTAGGCCCATTCACCGCCGACCGAATTGCCGGGATCGGTGGGTCCGTAGAAGACGCTATGGCCGGCCGGAACAATGGCCGTCTGCCGCGTGAGCGAAATCGGGCTGCCGCTGACGTTGAAGAACACGGCGGTTAGGACATCAACCGGCACTATCGCGTCGAGCGCCGAGGTGTTCGTCAGAGTGACGATCAGGTTGCTGCCGGAGGTGGCAAAGTGCGCCGATGCCGAGCGGGTTCCCACACTTGCGGAAAACGTCATGTCGGCGGCATGTGCAACCGGCGCCGCGGCTGCAAGAACCATGCCCATCAATAATGTTCGTTTCATCTGCCTCTAACCCCCGAAATTCCAAGACGTTCCGAAGCTCATCAGGGGCCTGCACCGCGGCACGCCACCGACCTCCTAACTCGGAACTGATTGTGTTAATTCCCCTGAGTGCCAATTGCAACGTCTATCAGATTAGCCGTTTCGGCGAGGAATTGTCAATCTCGGAACCGAAATCGAACGTGCTCCAACGCCCGCATTCCCACCTCCGTGCGGCGAATAAATGACGACATTCAATGTCAAAAAAGTCCGGAGTTTTTTTGGTTTGCGTTAAAATCGCTTTGAGAAATGGGGTGGCGAACTCATGTCATCGGGCGATTACCGGACGTCCTCGAACATCAGATCGGAAAGGGGCACTTCAATTTCCATCGCCCCAATCGCCACGGAAACACGCTGTCGGTCCAGTCGAATCCGTGAAATTCGGCCCGGATCGTCGAATCCCTTTACTCGAACCCGGTCGCCCGGCCGCATGCGCATGATGCGATCCACCCAGCCGCGATAGGCCTCGTGCTCCGCCGCGAGGGCGCGTTCCCGGTCGAGCGCGGCCAGTGTCTGCCGCGCGGCATCCTGTCGCGCCTCGATCGCATCCTTGCGGGCTGTCTCCGCCTGACGACGCGATGCCAGCGTGCCGGCGATGGCGCGTTGTAGCGATCGCTGGCGATTTGCAAGGCTCTTCTGCGCCCGCTGGACGATCTTCTTCGGCATGCCGAGCCTGGAGGCGATCGCGATGGCGTTGCTGTTGCCCGGCTCGCCGATGCGCAGTTCATACAGCGGTTGAAGAGACTCCGCGTCAAACAAGACCGAGGCGTTGTCCGCCCGCGGCGCCTCGTAGCCCAGTCCCTTCAGCGCGCCCAGGTGCGTCGTCACGATCGCCAGCCCGCCGGTTTCCAGGAGATGTTCAATGATCGCACGGCCGATGGCGGCGCCCTCGTCGGGATCCGTTCCCGCGCCGACTTCGTCGAGGAGCACGAGCGTCATCTTTCTCGCCCGCTTGATGATGTCGAGTATTCGTGCGAGGTGCGCGCTGAAGGTGCTGAGCGACTGCTGAAGGCTTTGTTCATCGCCGACGTCGATCCAGATGCCCTGGAGCACCGGCATGGTCGAACCCGCGCCGGCCGGAATCGGCAGGCCGGACTGCGCCATGAGGCAGAGCAATCCGACCGTCTTGAGTGCCGCCGTTTTGCCGCCGGTGTTGGGCCCGGTGATGATCATTACGTCGAAGTCGTCGCCGAGACGCACGTCAATCGGCACGACTCGGCGCGTGCCGGATGAGCCGGTCGACTCGCCGAACATCGCCATCAGAATCGGATTCCGCGCCTGGTGAAGAATCATCTTGCCCTGATCGTTGATCTCGGGAAGCGTCATGCCGTACTTGCGGGCGAAGCCGAGCTTGGCCGTCAGCAGATCGATGACCGCGGCCGCCTCCATCGTGGCAAGGATCTCCTTCTGATTCAGGTGGATCAGATGCGTCAATTCCCAGAGAATCCGCCCGATCTCCTCGGATTCCTCCTGGAGGAGCGAAATCCGTCGATTGTTCAGCTCCACCGCTTCGGCCGGCTCCACAAAGAGCGTGTGCCCCGTGTCGCTGCTGCGGTGGACAATGCCCGGAATGCGTCCCTGCTGCTCGGCCTTGAGCGGCAGAACCATGCGATCGGAGTGAAACGTCGCGTTGGCGTATTGAAGGTATTTAACGACGGCCGGCTGCCGCAAAAGACGGTCGAAGACCTCCCGCGTTTCATGGCGAATCCGGTCGATCTCATGGCGGATCCGCGTCAGCCGCTCCGATGCGTCGTCGCGCACCTTGCCGCGCGAGTCGACGACGCGGTTGATGCGGTCGGCGATGACGCGAAGATCGCCGATGCGGGCGACCACCTTCGCGACGAGCTCATGCGAAGAATCCAGCTTCGCAAAGTATCGCCGCAGCGCGTCGAGTCCCATCAGTGTGGATGCAAGATCGCCAAACTCCTCCGGCTCCAGTTTGGTCGGCGGAACGGCGCGCTTGACCGTCTCGCGCATGTCGCGAATCCCGCCGAACGGCGCCGGGCCGTTGGCGGCGGTGTACTGCTCAAACTGTCGATACTGCTCAAGCCACGACTGCACCTGCGAATCCCGCTTTGACGGTTGAATCCGCTGGGCCAGACCCTTGCCCAGCGCGCACTGGGCATGCTGGGCCAGCAGATGGCGAATCCTCTCGTACTCGAGTTTTTCGAGCGTATGGTCATCCATGCGGGCGATCATAACGCCGCGATTCGAAAGCGAGAAATGCATGGACCTGCGGCGGACGGATGATGCGTGGGGTCGTCCGTTTGGATCGGCTCGTCAAGGAGTGAGAACCAGGATTGCCCGACAACGATCAGTCGGTCCATGTCTCCCAGTCAGGCACATAATGCGGCGCATTCCCGCGACCCACGGATCCGATGCTGAATTGCTCCGAGATGATCCAACCGGATTCCGCGCGGTAGCTTTCGACGTGGCCGTCCACGCTCGCCGCCTGGGCTCGATTCACGTGTCGAAATGAGGTCGTCGGACTCTCGTTCTCCACCCAGCCGGAGCCATCGAAGAGCATCGGCGGGTCGAGCAGGGCGGAGTTTCGAGGCTGGGTTCCGCCGAGATCGATCATCGCATCGGCGAACGCGAACACCCGCGCGGGATCCTTCACCCGCGCGAGCGACTGCCACGGCCGATGGCCGATCTGGTAGGAGAATCCGGGCGTTTGCGAGGGGGAGAGGTAATAACCGTTGTAGGCGTAGGTGCTGGTGATCGATCGGGCCGCGCCCTGCGGCCGATAGCTGCCCCAGGGTTGTTCCGGGCACTCGAAGACGCCGCTGGGCGATGGGGCGGTCTGAAGGTATGGCCAGACGAAGCCGCGCTCATGATCGACGAGGCCGCTCTCGTTCGTTCCCCACCAGTAAACCGGCGGGCCGGCGCCGATGATCTCGAAGTCCGTGTATGCCAGCGGCATGGCTCGATCGTCGTGGTCGTTTGCGTACATCATCAGCGCCCGGGCCGATTCGCGCAGCTTGGCCGCACAGGCGACGGCCATGCCGCTTCGGCGCGAACGACTCAGCGCGGGCAGGAGGATCGAGATCATGAGCGCGATGACGGCGATCACGACGAGAAGCTCGAGCAACGTGAACGCCGTTCGACGCGTCGAAGCGATGACTTTCAGTCTCGGGATGTAGCGGTTCGCGATCATCATTCGTCTAGGGCATCATGAGCTGTTCGATGAAGGGCGGAACATCGTTGACGGTGAGTTGCATGTCTCCGTCGAAGTCGCCGAGTGCGATTTCGCGCGACGAGGGATTTCCCGACAGCAGGGCATCGACGAAACACTGGACGTCGGCCCCGTTGACGAGTCCGTCGGCCGCGGCCGCACCGGCCGTCGCCGAGCAGAGGTCCCCGATGGAACCGAAGGCGGCCAGGCCGGCAGGGCCGATCGAGTAGACTCTCCCGCCGCAGACGGCCGGGCTGCTTCCGGCGCCCGTGCGATGATCGAAGATGAAGTCCGGATCAGCCGGGTTTCGGGTGAGGTCGAGAAGATACAGGTCGGTGTATGCGCCGAAGAACGCGTTGCCCGTGGGGATGGTCCCGCAGAACAGCACGTTGCCCGCAATCGCCGGCTGATGGGTCCAGCCGCCGACGAGGAGCGTGCCGGCGGTTGAGTTGTAAGTGTCCCACAGCTTGACCGCGTTGTTTCCGAGGTCCTCGAAGGCCTCTAACTTCGGCACACTGCCGAATCCGGGGATGCCCGCCGAGAGATAGATCATGTTGCCGGCGACGATGGGAATGGAGTTGGTTCGCTCGCAGGGCGTCGACCATGCCAACTGGCCGTCACTCGCGCGAATCTTCACCAGCACGGAATTGTCCTGCCCGCCGAAGGTGTCATAGCTCGCGGCGTAGACGAAGCCGTTTCGGAGGGTCACGCCGCCGAAGAAGCCCTCGCCAGCGCCGGTGGACCAGAGCCGGCGCTCGCCTTCCCCGGCGTGAACGTCGAAAGCGAAGACATGGCCTTCACCGGGAAAACCGGGCGAGTCTGCGTCGGTCACGCTTGCGACATAAACGACGCCGTCCTGAAAGGCTGCGGTGTTGCCGCTGGTGCCGCCCAGCAGTTCGCGCCAGACAATTTCGCCGGGCTGGAATGGATTGGTTACCGCGTCAAAAGATGAGGTGTTGATGCAGTAGAGCGAGCCTGCGCTGCCGCCGCCGTCGAAATCGGTGATGAAGACGCGGCCGGGGGAGAGGCCGTCGGCGACGGTGGGGGAGGCGTTCACGATGCTTCGGCTGAGGGGTGTGGACCAGGCGATGGCGCCGTTCGACGCGTGCATGGCGTAGAGCGTATGACCTGATCCGATGAGCACGGTGTCGTGAGCGGCGTCAACCGCCGGCGATGACCACGAGTTCAGCACGCCCTTGAGAATCGGCGTTTCCCAGAGCACTCCTCCCGTGGCGGCGTCGATCGCGACCAGTTTATTGGCGACGTGCGTGGTTCCGGTGAATGTCCTCGCGTTGGCGAAGAGCCGACCCTGATGCACCACCGGCGACGAAGGTCCCTCGAAAACGAGTGAGACGCCCGACGGGTTTTGCGAGGCCGTCCAGAGATGGGCGGAGAGATCGACCGGCGCCGCGACGGCCGTGGAATGGTGTGCCGCGTCACCGGCATACTGCGGCCAGTCGTCTGCATACGTCCTGTCGGACGAAACGGCGATAGCGGGAATCGCTATGACCGCAATGAATGCGAGCGCTCGGAGCCGACGCGTTCGATGCGTTGGCGGCTTGTCGCCCAGACAATTGATATTGTGAAGTCTGTTCATCGGACAATTCGTCCAGAAAAAGAAGGGCCGGGCGGCTTCCCCTCCAGTGCGACTTTTCGCCGCCCGGCCTCGATTCCGAAATCTCCTACGATCGTCGACCGCGCCGGTTCGAAAGCAGGCATCCAATCATCAACATCGCCAGCGTCGCCGGCTCGGGAACGACGGCCACCGCATCAATTTCGGTGGCGAGCGATGTGCCGGCGTTCAGGTCATCCGCGACGCTGATTCGAATGTGCGTCACGATGTTCAGGCCGACGAGACCAATGTCGATGGGCGTCCCTCCGCCGGAGCCGTCGTAGAGCGCGAGCGCCTGTGCGTAGGTGAGCCCGTTGAAGTCCGCGAGCGTGAGCGCGGGATTGACCGGCTTGAAAAAGTTGGTCGGCACGGAGCCGGGCACATCGGAAAACGCGTCGACATCGAGATAGCCCTGCGTGGGAAAGAGGTGATCGGCCGTCCAGCCGGGGATCTCGAAAAAGTTGAGTCCGTCGGGAGAGACTTCGATCTTGCCGGTGCCCGCGCCAAGGACGGCGGCGGTCGGTTGCATGACGGCTTCGGGAAACGAGTCGGACACGAAGGCGGCATTGCCGAAGAGGATGAGGTCAACGCCGTAGAGATTGGACGGATTGTTGGTCGCGGGCGTTGCGAGTTCGAGCGTGAGATGGCCGCCTTCTCCGATGCTGACGGCCTCGTCCGTCCCGAAGACGGAGTTGAACATCGTGACATTGGCCTGGAACGCGCCGCCGAATTCGTTTTCGCCGGTGAATCGCTCCGGCGAGCCGAGCGCCGTCGCCGGGTTGGTGTAACCGGGAACCGGCGTTGTGCCGGGGGCGTAGCTGGTGACGGCGCCGGCCCATGGCGCCGCCTGCGCGACGCCTGTTGCGATGCTCAGCGCTGCGAACAGTACAGCGCCGGCCTGTGCTTTCCTGCCAGGAATGTAACGGGTGACTTGAGTGCTGGCTTCCA